>NZ_LEKM01000206.1 GCF_009761375.1 Ursidibacter arcticus
AACGACAAATAGGCTTGAAGGATTATTTAGTGAACTAAAACGAAAATTAAATAATCACAATGGATTAAGCAAAAAACGTAAGATTATGTTTATAAAGGATTTTTTGAATAAGAAAAGCAATTAACGATCAAAAATATAATGGAGATCCCACACTTTTGTCCACTTGAAAAGAAAATGGACAAAAATCCCACATTTTTGTCCATTACACCTTTATATTAATATGCTAATTTAATTAAACTACCTAAATTATCGAATAATCCCACGAGTAGAGCGTTTAAAGAAGTCTAAAAACAAGCTAACTGCTGCTTCTGTCTTGGCGTATTGCTCGATTTCAGGAATCACTTCTTCAAGGGTTTTACCGCTACGATAAATCAATTTATATACATTGCGGATAGCGTGCATCGTTGCTTTTTCAAATCCCCTACGTTTTAAACCTTCTAAGTTCACGCCAAAAGGCTGAGCGTGATTTCCTTGTGCCATTACATAAGGTGGCACATCTTGGCTTACCATTGAACCACCGCCAAGCATAACATGAGAACCTATCACAACGAATTGATGAATGGCAGACATTCCACCGACAATAACAAAATCATCAAGGGTAACGTGTCCTGCGAGAGTGCCATTATTAGCAATAATGCAACGATTACCAATAGTACAATCGTGTGCAATATGGCAGTTGATCATAAATAAATTATCATCACCGACTTTGGTAATTCCACCACCTTGTACTGTTCCACGATGAATCGTCACACTTTCTCGAATTCGATTACGATCACCAATAATAGTTTTTGTTGGTTCACCTTGATATTTTAAATCTTGGTTAATTTCGCCAATACTCGCAAATTGGAAGATTTGATTATCCTCACCAATTTGTGTATCCCCTTGAATTACAACGTGGGAATGGATTTTTGTTCTTGCTCCGATTTTGACATCTTTGCCAATCACACAAAAAGGCCCAATTTCTACATTTGCCCCAATTGTCGCACCATCTTCAATAACAGCAAGTGGACTTATTTTTGCTGAAGAATCAATACCTTGCATAATAGTCTCCTTAAGGGCTTTATTATTTACGAGCACACATTAATTCTGCTTCACAAACAACTTTACCATCAACAGATGCAGTGCCGCTAAAGCGAGTAATCCCTCTTACTTCTTTAATCACTTCAACGTGTAATGTCATTTGATCGCCTGGTACTACTGGTTTTTTAAAACGTGCATTATCAATACCCGCAAAATAAAATAGCGAACCTTTTTCTAACTCTCGTGTTTTAAATGCTAAAATTCCCATAGATTGCGCTAATGCTTCCATAATTAATACACCAGGGAAAATAGGTTTCTCAGGAAAATGCCCCGTAAAACAAGGCTCATTGACACTCACATTCTTAATTGCGGTAAGCCATTTTCCTTCTTCAAAATCAATTACTCTATCGACCATTAGAAATGGGTAACGATGTGGTAATAGTTGCATAATTTCATCAATTTCAACGATTTTAGGTTCACGAATTTCTGACACGGAAAGTTCCTCTAAATAAATCTATAAAAACTACTCTTTTAATTGTTTCTCAACGGCTTTTAATCGCTCATTGATTTTATCAATATTCATCGTAAGTGTTGCTGTTTTACGCCACTCTTTGTTAGGTTGTAATGGGATACCTGATGAATAAATTCCTTTTTCTGTGATAGGACGCATTACCATTCCCATTCCTGTAATAATAGCACCATCACAAATTTCCATATGCCCATTGATAACACTTGCCCCACCGATTTGGCAGAATTTACCGACTTTTAAGCTTCCTGCCATAATCACACCACCAGCAACGGCAGTTCCAAAGCCAATATGGACATTGTGGGCAATTTGGCAAAGATTATCAATAATCACATTATCTTCGATCACTGTCGGATCTAACGCACCTCTGTCAATACAAGTGCAAGCACCGATTTCTACACGATTACCAATAATCACCCCTCCAGTTTGTGGAATTTTGATCCACTGCCCTTTTTCATTCGCATAACCGAAACCATCACTACCGATAACCGCAGATGATTGAATCAAACAATCACTACCAATGTGTACATTATGGTAAACAGCTACATTGGCCCATAATTTTGTTCTAGCACCAATTTTACTATGTTTACCAACAAAGCAACCTGCACCGATAATAACATCATCGCCTAATTCTACACCACTTTCAATTACCGCATTTGCACCAATTGAGACATTCTGTCCTAGTTTAGCGTCTTCGGCGATAACAGCTGAAGGGGAAATATTCTCTGCAGGTTTCGGTGTAGAATCCATATATTGTGCAAGTGTTGCATAAGCAACATACGGATTTTTAACAATGATAATGTTCTGTTGCTCTGCACAGAATTCAACATCTGACTCATTGACAATAATCGCACCTGCATTACTACTTACTAACTGGTTACGATATTTTGCATTAGAAATAAAGGTAATTTGGTTCTGTTGAGCTTTATCTAGCGGGGCGATACTAGAAATGACTAAATCGGCGTTACCCCTTAAGGTGCCGCCGATTTGCTCCGCTAATTCAATTAAACGGAATGTTTTCATCATTATTTAGCCTGTGTTTCAGCTTTTTTCTCTTCTTGCTGACTAGTAGCCTGTGCTGCATTATTTGCTTTTAATTCAGTTAAGATTTCTTCGGTAATATCTGATTTTTCATCTTTTGCATAAAGTGCAACTGCTGGCGATAACACTAAAGTATAGCCTTTTTTCTCTGCTAGTGCCTTAATCGCTACATTGATTTCATCTACTGCTTTCTTTTGAATTTCATTTGAATCAATACCACTATTTTGTTGCTCTTTTGCTAATTTTTCTTGGAAAGCAACCGCTTGCTTTTGGAAGGCTTCGGCTTTCTTAGCAAATTCACTTTCACGTTTTTGAATTGCAGCAACTTTATTTTGGAAAGCTTTTTGCTCTGCATTGATTGCATCTTGACGAGCTTTTATCTCCTTAGCTCGTAATCTTGGTGCATCTTTTTCTAAAGCCGCAACTTTTTTCTTTAATGATGCTTCTAAAGTACTTTGCTCTTTTTGTAATTTTTGAGCATCTTCTTCAATTTTATTGCGTTCCGCAACTAACTCTTTATCTTCCGCTTCTAATTTTTTGCCTTCCTCTGCAAATTTTTTCTCAGTTTCTTTCATAAACTGATCAAATTTAGCTGCTGCATCTAGCATTGCAGGATGATTTTGTAATAGATAGTTAGGATCAGCAAACCCAATTTTTTCGTTCGCATTCGCAGTTTGTGATAACGCTAAAATAGTCGCCACTGTTGTGATTTTGAATAAATTTTTCATAAATTTCCTTAATTTAACATTTATTTGAAACAAGGCGATAAGACCAGTATTTACAAAAAATAAACCTAATCTTACCGCTTAATTAACTAATTAGAATGAGCCACCAATACTAAATTGGAATTGCTCAATTTCATCACCAGTATATTTCTTAATTGGCTTAGCATAAGAAAACACTAAAGGACCAATTGGTGAATTCCACTGGAACGCAAGACCTGCAGAAGCCCTTACTCGTTTGTAATCACCGTTATCTAAGGTTGGGTAGATAGCTTTGTTAGATTTCCACTTCGTATCCCACACAGTTGCTGCATCTGCAAACAGTGATGTTCTTACGTTATGTTGGTATTTTTCACTCACAAATGGCGTTGGCATAATCAATTCTACACTTGCAGTTGCCATTGCATTACCACCTACAATATCACCATTTATAACATTAAACGCTGTTTTCTGTTCATTTAAGTAAATTGCTTTAGGTCCAATAACTCCGTATCCAAAACCTCTCAGAGATCCAATACCTCCTGCTGTATAGTTTTGATAGAACGGTAATTTTCTACCACCAATGCCATTAGCATAAGCTAATCCAACTTTAGTTGAAATAATCCATTTCTGCTCACGATTAAGTGGGAAATAATTTTTAAAATCAGCACTTAATTTGTAGTATTTATTATCAGATCCAGGAATAGTAATCTTACCTCCAATACTCGCAACAGATCCCTTACGAGGTAAGAAACCACGATCTAAGCTGTTATAGTTCCACCCAAATGAGAAATCAAAATCATCTGCTTTAATTTTCTTATACACATTACTATTGACATCAAATGGGATTTTCATTGAGTTTACATATAACTCTCGCCCAAATTCTCGTTGTGCATTTTTGATCACATCGTGGGTATAGCCTAATCCTAAATAGTAAGAGTTATTTTCATCAACTGGAAATCCTAAAGTACCATTTACACCATAAGTACGACGCTTATAGCTTGATGCACGATCATTTTTAGAGTTATCGTAGTCTTCATAGAAAACATTCCCCCCTAAACTTACACCATCTTTAGTGAAATAAGGTTCTGTATAGCCTAAATTAAGACTTGTTCCATAATCATTACGAGTACCATTTAAACTAATGGTTGACCCCATACCTAAAAAGTTATCTTGTTTAATACCTGCTTGGTAACTTAAACCACTTTCTGTACCATATCCAATACCAAAGTTAATGCTTCCTGTACTGCGTTCTTTAATTTTATACAATATATCAACCTGATCTGGCTTATCTTGCACAGTAGGGAAACTCATATCTACTGTTTCATAGAAGCCTGTACGTTCTAAACGAGCTTTTCCTAAATGAGCTAGACCTGTTGATAACCAAGCACCTTCTTGCTGACGCATTTCACGACGTAATGTTGAATCCGCAGTAACAGTATTTCCTTCAAAGCGAATTTGACGTACATAAATTCGGCTACCCGCTTCAACTACATAGTTAATTCTAACGGTTTTACTTTCATCATCAAAATCTGGATATACATCAACTTTAGCGGAAGCAAAACCACCATCGCCTAGTACGTCTTTAATTGCATCTTCAATCTTAGCAAGCTCATCGCGACGGAACTGCTGGTTTGGCTTAAAATCCTTCAATAGTGCGTTTAGCTCTTTATCCATATTGCCAGTATTACCGATAATACGAATCTCACTGATGTTATATTTATCCCCTTCATTAATTTTGTAGGTTAAATAAACTTCTTCTTTATTATCGCTAAATTTCACATCAGCATTTTCCAATGCAAATTTCGCATAACCTTGATTCATATAGAAATTTTGTAATGCCTCAATATCTTGCTGATATACAGGTTGTTGGAATTTACTACTTGAGAAAATATTCCACCAAGAAACATCAGGTTGAATTTCTAACTGTTTAAGCAATTCTTTTGAACTAAATACATTGTTACCTTCAAAATTAATCGTCTTAACGTAAGAGACTTCATCTTCCTTAATATCCAATTGGATATTTACACCGCCATTTTCGCTATTAGTAATATTTGTATCAATTTTTGCATTATAACGACCAATAGAATGATAGTGTTCTAACAAGGCTGCTTTAAAACTCTCTAATTTTGCCGCATCAAACACTTCACCGCGTGTAATTAAATTTGCTTTTAAATTTTGCTCTAAAGGCTCTTTAGGGATTGCAGAGTTACCTTTAATATCGACATTATTGATAACCGCGTGTGGTACAACTTTGATAACAAGCACATTACCATCTCGAGTTGCTCGTACATCTTGGAAACGGTTTTGAGAAAATAACTGTCTGACAACATTAGCAACGTCATTATCTGTTGCAGTTTGCCCAACTCTTACAGGTAAAGTTGGAATAATAGTTGCACCCGTTTCAGCTTGCACGCCTTCAATACGAATATCTTTCACTACAAATGGTGCTGCAAAAGCAACGCCATTTGCCATCAATAATGTCGAAAGTAATAGTTTTTTCATTGAAAATTCCTATTCATTTGTAAAATTTTTAAAAAATCTAACCGCTTATTTGGTTAAAAGTGTACTAAATCATTAAATAACGCAAAAATCATCAAGCTTAATACAAAAGCCATTCCTAATTTCTGGAAATTAATTTCAACTTTCTCTGACAATGGTTTGCCTCGAATAGCCTCTCCAGCCAGTAATAATAATCGCCCACCATCTAGCGGTACAATAGGGAAAAGATTCATTACACCAAGATTAACACTAATCAATGCCATAAAACTTAGATAATAAACAAACCCAATTTCAGCCGTAGTGCCAGCACCTTTTGCCATTGAAATAGGCCCGCCCATATTCTTAATAGAGAGTTCGCCTGTAATTAAATTGCCAATAAATTGCAGAATGCTTTTAATTAGCGACCATACTTTTTCAAAGCTTTTTTGCAACCCTGCAAGCATATCATACTTTAGTTCAGTTCGATACTTATCCGCTAGGGGTTCATAGGTTGGTGTAATTCCAATTACATAACGTTCATTTTTATCTGATTTAACAGGCATTACCGATAAAGTTTTTCTTTCCCCTGCTCGCTCAATAATAAATTCAACTTCTTTACCTAATTGAATCTGCTCAACCAAATTTAGCCAATCAAATTCCTGTTGATTAACAGATATTATCTTATCCCCTGCTCGTAGATCTGCCTTATCTGCGGGCGATTGTTCGACTACTTGCTTGATAATTGGTTCAATCACTGCACTTTTTGGGCGAATACCTAAGGTGGTTAATGGACTTTGTTTATGTCCTTCCACTTGCCACTGTGTTAAATCCAAGTAAAAACGTTTTGGACTGGTTTCGTCTATTAACTGCCCTGAGATCTCAACATCTTTAGAACCAACCTTACCAATTAAAGCTAAGGTTGTATCTTCCCAATCTAAGACATTACGTCCATTCACTTGAGTAATCTCAAACTCTGGCAATACGCCTGCTTTAGCTGCGATAGAGTCAGGAATAACACTTCCGACCACTGGCTTTACTGTTGGCATACCAATAACAAAAACACTCCAATATGCCAATATCGCAAATAAAAAATTAGCCATAGGTCCAGCCGCAATAATGAATGCACGCTGTTTTACCGTTTTACTTTGTAGTGATTGATTTTCCGCTAGCTGATATTCTGGCTCACCATTGTACATCTGAACATATCCACCCAATGGAATGAGCGAAAAAACAAATTCAGTCCCTTGTTTATCTTTTTTTCGCCATAGTACTTTGCCAAAACCAATAGAAAAGCGGAGTACTTTTACACCACATTTTCGAGCTGCCCAGAAGTGCCCGTATTCGTGCACAAAAACTAATACGCAAATGAGAACAAAGAAAGCTAGAATTGAGGTCACACGCTATCCTATTATAAAAAGAAGAAAAAACCTGTGGCGAATATAGGCACAGCCGCTGTTAAACTATCGATACGATCTAAAATACCGCCGTGCCCTGGAATTAAGTTACTACTATCTTTTATCCCTGCCTGACGTTTAAACATACTTTCACTTAAATCACCTAATACCGAAATTGCCACTGTAATCGTTGAGAGAATCACGAATGAAATTGTATTTAACTCTCGTCCGAAAACATCTGTTAGAGTACACTGTAAGAAAATGATTGCAATTAAAGCAGAAGTAAGAACACCACCAATAGCCCCTTCCCAAGATTTACCAGGTGACACTTTTGGTGCTAGTTTATGCTTGCCAAAAGCTCGCCCAGCAAAATACGCACCTGAGTCCGCCCCCCAAACTAATAAGAAAACATAAAGCAATAAGAAAGTACCTTGATATTCATTACTATTATATTGATAGAAACGTAATGCTAAAGTACCTAACATAAATGGAATAAGTGTACAAAACCCAAAAATAAATTTTGCACTCACTGATTTAGACCAAAAATTTGATGATTTCGGGTAAGAAACAACTAATAGAGTGGCTATAACCCACCAAATACACCCTAAGAAAAGAAAAGGTGTTGTGCTATCGGTTAGAAATTTTGCTGCTTGAATATAATCTGTTGCAGCAATAATCGGAAAAAAGAGCAAACCTGCCGTCATAAATGCGACTAAAGCACGAGCAATCGGTCGCTTAAAACCAACAAACTGCGCCCACTCCCACATTCCTAATACAACAATAACAGATAATGCTAGAGTAAAAAATAATGGAGAAAGCCAAAATAATGCCATCAATGCAACAGCAATCATTACAATTGCAGATAGAACACGTTGTTTAAGCATTTTTCATTCCTTTTTAAATTATATAAATTAACAACCACCAAATCGGCGATCACGTTGTTGATAGGCTCTAATTGCTTCAGCAAAATGCTCTTCATTAAAATCAGGCCATAGTACTGAGCTAAAAAATAGCTCGGCGTACGCAATCTGCCATAATAAAAAATTACTAATACGCTGTTCGCCACTGGTTCGAATAAGCAAATCTACTTGCGGCTGGTCTTCTGTGACTAATGCTTGCTGAAAACGATCTGGGGTAATTTGTTCAATTTCAAGAATACCTTGTTTAACTTCTGTTGCCAGTTGTTTTGCCGCGTTTACAATATCCCAATAACCACCATAATTGGCAGCGATATTCAAAATAAGCCCTGTATTTTGAGAAGTAAGCTGTTCTGACTGTTCAATACGTTTCTGCAAACTCTCACTAAAACGAGATTTATCCCCAATAATTTTTAAGCAAATATTATTTTGGTGCAATTTTTTAACTTCTGAGTCTAAGGCTTTCATAAAAAGCGTCATTAACGCAGATACTTCAGCTTCAGGTCTGTTCCAATTTTCACTACTGAAAGCATAAAGCGTCAGCACCTTAATTTGATGCTTTGCTGCAAAATTTACAGCGGATCTGACCGCTTTAACCCCATTTTGATGGCCAAAAATACGCAGTTTACCTTGCTGTTTTGCCCAACGTCCATTACCATCCATAATAATTGCAACGTGTTGTGGCATATTAAGTGGGTCAAAATTCACTGAAATACTCTCTATTAAATCAATTTATTTGCCTAATGCAAAATTTCGCTAATATATCATAAGCAACGCACTTCTAAAAATGGTTTTAACTTTTGCGTTGTTATTAAAAATTATCCTTTTGCTGACGTAATTGAATGAATGTCTCTACATTTTCTGCTTTCAAAAATGGATTGATTTGCTTTTCAATACCAATCGTGGTTGGTAAAGTGGGCTTATGATGAGAACGCAATATATCCGCTCGTTCTTGATACTCAAATAACATACAACTATTTGGCATTACTGCTTGTGCAAATTTTAAATTACTTTGAGTATATTCGTGGCCTGCATAGACCTCAACCCAATCAGGTAAAGCATTAAAACGTTGTAGAGTATCAAATTGAGCTTGGTAATTCCCTGTAAAAACCCTGCCACAACCGCCAGAAAATAATGCATCACCACAAAATAACCAACGATTACCCACTAAATAGCTGATATGTTTTTCGGTATGCCCTGCACTTTCAATCACTCGAACATCATACTCCCACAAGGAAAAATGCTCTTCTGGCTCTACAAGGCGAGTAGCTAATCCGCTAACTTCCGATGAGCCATAAACCGCCAAACTCGGATAATGTGATAGTAATTCAGGTACGCCGTCAGTATGATCACGATGATTATGCGTTAATAAAATAGCGGTAGGATTAAGCTGATTTTTTGCAAGATAATCTAACACCTTTCTCGCTTCACTAGGATCGACAATCACGACTTCATTTTGATGTTGTATCAACCAAATATAATTATCTGATAATGCAGGAATAGGGATAATCTTTAACATTTTGTCTCCAATATCGCTTATAAAAAATAAATGGGCAACTCAATGCCCATTCACCATATCTCATTTAATTTGTGCTAAACCATTCTCACACCATTTCTGTTTTTCACCAATAGCGTGATTAAGTAATCTATCATTTTCTGGTAATGATGCACGAGCAGCTTCGTAATGCCATAGATGATAAGCAATGGCAGCAAATTTAAGATTAGCTCGTTTTCCACCATTATTAAAGAAACGTACAACAAATTCGCTATCTTCACGTCCCCAACCGACAAAATCATTATTAAAACCGTTAATTGCAACCGCATCTTCTTTGAAAAATGCCATATTGCAACCACGCACTGCGTGAAGATTTTGTTTCTCTTTGCGTAAAAATAATGATGATACCAATGGTAAATGTAACGCAGATAAGCGTTTTTCTAGGCGTTTCTCCAAGCCTTTTTCATACCATTTTAATGGTCTGTAAGCGGTCGGATTTTGTAACAGTTTTGCGGTTTTTTCTTCAGTTAAAACTACTCTTCCACCTTGTACAAATAAACCTTTTTTGGCAGCATTTCTATGATCTGCAATAAATTCAGGGTGTAAGACCATATCACCATCAATAATCACAATATAATCGTTCTCCGCCATTGCTAATGCTTGATTACGAGATTGTGCTAAACGAAAACCATCGTCTTCTTGCCAAGCGTGTTTTAATGGAATAGGGAAAACCTGCTGTAAACGGTTAATGACTGCACGCGTATCTTCTCTTGAGCCATCATCTGCTACAATCACTTCATTTGGCATTACTCTCTGGTGCAATACCGAATGTAATACGGCTTCCAACGCATCGGGGCGATTGTAGGTAGTAATAATCAATGAAGTCGTCAGTTTCTGATTAGCTTCATTTAATTTGACATATTTGTAATAAGAACCACAGGCATTAGCAAATGAAATTACGAAACCGTCCGTACCAGATAAAATCCCTTTTTTTAAAATATAATTTTTGAAGAAAGCAGAAATACCGTGTGAAACTGCACTGAATATCGAACTACGTTTACGAAATTGCTGCTGTTTAGCAAACAAGCTCGTATATTGTTGCATCTTATTGATTAACCCTTCCGCACCATCAAAAGAATAATGCAGAAAATGCTGTTTTAATCTAATTGTTTCAATATGTTTATCAATGACTAACGATTCGTGAACCTGTTTATCATTAAATTCCACGACTGTTCGATGATACATTCTTTTCACATAATCAGGATACCAACCACACGTTTTAATCGGCTTACCTCGATAATGGTTGATCCGCAAAATTGCATAAACCTTATTTATTTGACTAAGATCTAGCTGACGAATTTCTTCAACCAATTCAGCAGAAAAAATTTCATCGCTATCTACATTGATAATCCAATCATAGCTTGCCAAACTTGCTGCTAGGTTTTTCATTGGTCCAAAACCAATAAAAGAATGATGGTGAATTTTGACATTATCAAACTGGCTTGCAATCGCTAAGGAATTATCTGTTGAACCATTATCCAACACAACAATTTCTGCAAAATTAGATAGACTTTGCAGACTTTGTGCTAAGTATTTTTCTGCATTTTTAACCAGCATCGTAACACTGATAGGGAGCTTATTCATTGTATCGCCTTATCTATTTATTTTAAGAATAACGCAGCCGCACCACGAACACCACCTGAATCACCGTGAATGGCTTTCTTAAATACGGGTACTTTTGCACTACGCATTAAATGTGGTGGTAATGCTTTTGGTAAAGCATCATAAATGTAATCAAAATTAGATAAACCACCACCAAAAACGATCATATCGGGATCTAACGCAGTAATGAGATTACCGATACTAGTTGCCATTAGCTCAATAAACATTCCGACAAACTTAACCGTTTTTTCATCACCTTGATGGAAACGGGTAATAATTGTTTTGGCATCAATCGCTTCACCCACCAAATCACGATAAAGCATTTCAAAACCACGCCCAGAGAGATAGGTATCCAAGCAAGCACGATTACCACAGCCACAAGGATAGATTGGTGCATTATCCCACCCCAATAATTTGAGTGCGTGATAATTAAGTTGAATATGCCCAACTTCTCCCGCCATTCCGATACGTCCCGAATGGATTTTACCGTCAAAAACAAATCCACCACCAAAACCCGTACCTAAAATTAAGCCTAACACTGTTGAGTATTGCTGATTATTTTCGTCCCACGCTTCTGAAAGGGCAAAACAGTTAGCATCGTTCTCAGCTCGGACTTCTCGCCCTAAACGTTCGGTCAAATCTTTAATAATGGTTTTGCCGTCTGCTACTTTGATATTAGTAATCTCAGCAACGCCCGTCTCACGATTTACAAAACCTGGTAATCCCAACCCAACTGAACCTTTAGTACCAAATTTTGCATCGGCATTACCCACTAAAGTTTCAATGGTATATAACCAATCTTCATAACTAGTCTGTGGGGTAGGTACACGTTCGCTATATAATTTCTCTAATTTGTCATTAAATACTGCAAGCTCAATTTTTGTTCCGCCAATGTCTAAGCCATAATAATAGTTCATTGTTACCCTCTCTTTTTAAACCATTGCCATTGTGATAGATAAGGAATTACCCAAACGAAAACGATCAAGTGGAATAACCACGAGATCAAGGTACTAACAAATAGATCAATAGGATAATGCATTCCCAAACGTAAACGGCTGATCAACATCAAACCAGCCCATAAAATTGCAAAAATTTGAGTCAAAATAACCGCTTGTCCACTTAATCCAAATAAAAAGCCTGCAAAGACTAATAGCCAAGATACCGCAAAAATCGTATGCCCAGAAGGGAAAGAATAGCCTAATTCATCGGCTTGATGTTCCGTTACAAACGAGATATCAGGTTGGCTAAAGGTTAAAACCTGTTTTTCTTGTTCAACTTTTGGTAACGCATAAAAACCTTCTGTTTCTGTTTGGAACATCTGCGTCACAAAAGGACGTGGTTCTTTAAATACCGCTTTTGCCCCTTCTTTGATAATTTGTGTGCCGACCACAGAACTTGCACAAATAAAACCAACTAAGAACCACGAATAACGTTTACGAGTAAGCCACATTAGCCATAGCATAAACAGTACGCAAGTAATTAGAGCATAAGGCGTGGAACCCGTTTCAGTAAGAATAAACAGCCCAAAATCTAGCTCCGACATCTGTAAATTGGTATCCAACGCCCATTGCCAACCGATTACCCAAGTCGCAAGTGGAATAATTAACATCAAAAATGTAAAAAATGTGAGTTTTTTGATCACGCCATTACCCTTATAAAAACTACGTTTTATAAAAAAACCGCTTGGCTAACAAGCGGTCTGTTCATCATTAAAATTTGCAAATTAAATCGCTTTTGTTGCTTTCGGTAAATGAATTTTCTTCTCTTCACTTTGACGATATAACACTAAAACGTGCCCGATTGTTTGCACAGATACAGCTTTGGTTTCTCGCACAATCGCATCAATAATAAGCTGTTTTACTTCACGATCTGCCCCTGCAATTTTTACTTTAATCAACTCGTGATGATTAAGTGCATTTTCAATTTCAGCTAGCACACCTTCGGTTAATCCATTACCACCTAGCATTACAACGGGGTTTAAATGGTGAGCTAAACTTTTTAAGTATTGTTTTTGTTTGGTTGTTAATGTAATTGACATTTATATTGCCTTAATTGATAAAAATTGTGGTGAAAATAGCATAAATCCCTATTTTTTTAAAGTAGATTTAGCTCTCGCTGTTTTCAAAGGTTATTTGCTTAACACAACCATTTGATGCTGTTTAAATTGTTGATAAAGATCTGATAATCTTTGCCCATTTGGTAGTTGTAGATCAGGAGTAAGATCATACAAAGGCACAATCACAAACTCTCGGTTGTGCATATCATAATGGGGAACAGTTAATCTTTCTGTTTGAATTTGCTGATCTCCATAAAGCAAAATATCCAAGTCTAAAGTACGTTCACCCCAACGGCGTAAACGTATTCTACCTTGCTCATTTTCGATACTCTGCAATTTATCTAGTAATTCAATAGCGGTTAGATCCGTATCAAATTTTACAACTGCATTTACATAATCAGGTTGATCTTGTGGCCCGAGTGGTTTACTGCCATAAAAAGGGCTAACGCATAAATTTTTTGCAAATGTTTGTAGTGATCCTACCGCTTGTTTAAGCTGATCAATAGGACTCTCTAAGTTAGAGCCTAATGCTACATACACCGTATGTACTGATTTTTCCATTTTATATTAAGATCCTTGATGCTGATTGTTACCGTTACCACTCACTGATTTCTTCTTACGGTAGAATTTACGGCGTGGCTTGCGTTTTTTCTTCGGTTCTTCATCACGAAAAGTCGGGATACTCTTCACATTTTTCAGCATATCACCACGTTGGTTTTCATTGCTAAACTGGAATTCGTGCCACCACGCACTTAATTCGACTAAATCACCACCTTCAATTTCTGCTCGCATTACTAGCAAGTCAAAGCCTGCTCTAAATTTGATATGCTCTAATGTCTGGTGTGGACGTTTACCTGTACGTTTTGGAAATTGGAACTGTAAAGCCCAAATATCGCGAATAACGGAAGTATAACGACGATGTAAAGCAACCGCTCTAGCACTTTGAGCCAAAATCTCATTAGCTGCTAACATCATTGCATCGTGGCTATTTAAGCCTCCTTCATTTTTCAATTCATCAATTTTTTCACGCAGTGGATACCATAATAATGCAGCAAATAAAAATGCAGGATTGACTCTTAAATTATCACGAATACGTTCATCTGTTGAATTTAGTGCTTTTACAATCATTCTCTCTGTATTGGAATCACTCTTTTCAGTAAAAAATGGGGCTAAAACAGGGAATAATTGTTCAAATAAGCCATATTTACGCATCAATTCATAGGTTTTCAACCCATAACCTGATTGTAATAATTTGAGTGATTCATCAAATAAACGAGCTGGCGGAATGTGGCTAAGCAGATGTGTCATTTTGCGGATAGGTTCATCACTTTCACGCACTAAAAACATATCTAGTTTTGCCATAAAACGTACAGCACGCAACATTCTTACTGGATCTTCCTGATAACGAATAACAGGATCACCAATTAGTGATAAACGACTCGCTTTAAGATCTTCAATACCATTGAAAAAGTCAAAAATTAAATTATGCGTAACATCGTAATAGAGTGCATTGACGCTAAAATCTCGGCGTTCTGCATCTTCACGCAAAGTACCATAAACATTATCACGCAATAACATTCCTGAATCGCTCGTTTTTGACATCTTTTCGTTAGCATTACTGTGGTGTTCCGCTCGGAAAGTAGCCACTTCGTAAATTTCTCGACCATATACAATATGTGCTAAACGAAAGCGGCGACCAATTAAACGGCATTGACGACCAAAAATTTTCTGAATTTCTTCTGGGCGAGCATTGGTTGCAATATCAAAATCCTTCGCTTTATAACCTAGCAGTAAATCACGAATACAACCACCCACAATGTAGGCCTCATAACCACTTTTCTGTAATTTGGTTACAATAGAAATAGCATTATTTGGAAAGTTTTTTAATCCGATACCAAACTGACTTGCATTCACTGTAAATTTTTTATGCAAAATATGTGCAGGTATAGCTTGCTGATGGGATTTACTATGACGTTTTTTCTTCTCCCCTGAATGCACATCTGCTTTATTTGGTACAAAATGTTCTACATTCGTAGAAGATTGTAATTCGGTTGTTTCGACAAGCGATTGCTTTTTGCTCTTCTTTGGGCGAGAAAAAAGCGACTTAATATAATTTAAAATAAGACACCTCAAATTTGGAGACAAAAATTTATCAATAAAAAAGAGGATAGCCATTGCTATCCGCTTTTTTATCTCACTAATTTAATTAGCCGCCCATTTGTTTTTCACGGATTTCAGCAAGTGTTTTACAATCAATACATAAATCCGCTGTTGGACGTGCTTCTAAACGTTTTAAACCGATTTCTACACCACAAGCATCGCAGTAGCCATAATCACCAGAATCAAGTTTAATTAACGTCTGTTCAATTTTTTTAAGTAATTTACGCTCACGATCACGATTACGCAACTCTAAGCTAAACTCTTCCTCTTGGGTCGCACGATCAGCAGGATCTGCAAAGTTAGTTACATCGTCTTGCATTTGACTCTTTGTACGCTCTGCTTCTTCCATTATTTGTGCGTGCCACGCTTTTAAAATTTTGCGGAAATGCTCAATTTGAGCATCATCCATATATTCTTCATCTTTGCCTAGTTGATAAGGATTTACACCAGCCAAAGCCAATAAACTAAGCGAAGTGGGGTTTGCCACTTTAGTCATAGATCACTCCTGTTTTTTGTGATATTTCCCTAATAATACAACTACAGCTTTTAGGGGCTTTTTAAAGGCGCGTATAAATAGCAGAAGTCTTAGCATTTAGCAAATGAATTTTTCTAACGCTACTGATTTTTTAAAGAGTAATTATTGTTTTTAATGTTATTTTGCTACCGCAAACGTTTGCTTTAATGATATAATTTGCCGTCTTTTTATTTTATGAGGTTTTTTCTGTGACAACACAACTAAGTTATAAAGATGCAGGCGTTGATATTCACGCAGGTAATGAATTAGTCGAACGAATTAAAGCAGATGTTAAACGTACACGTCGCCCTGAAGTGATGGGTGGATTGGGTGGTTTTGGTGCGTTATGTGCATTACCAACCAAATATAAAGAGCCTATCTTAGTATCTGGTACAGATGGCGTAGGCACAAAATTACGCCTTGCTATTGATTTAAACAAACACGATACTATCGGGATTGATTTAGTTGCGATGTGTGTGAACGATCTTGTTGTGCAAGGTGCAGAACCACTCTTCTTTTTAGATTATTACGCAACAGGTAAACTTGATGTTGATGTCGCAAGCTCTGTGATTAAAGGTATTGCGAATGGCTGTGAACAATCTGGTTGTGCATTAGTGGGGGGGGAAACCGCAGAAATGCCAGGAATGTATCACGCTGGCGATTATGATCTGGCGGGTTTCTGTGTTGGTGTTGTTGAGAAATCTGAGATTATTGACGGTTCAAACGTTAAAGTTGGCGATACTCTCATCGCATTAGGCTCAAGTGGACCTCACTCAAATGGCTACTCTCTGATCCGTAAGGTATTAGAAGTCAGTGGTGCAAAAGCAGAAGATCTACTTGAAGGTAAACCATTAAGCGAACACTTCTTAGCACCAACCAAGATTTACGTTAAATCGATTTTACAACTAATTAAACAAACAGATGTACACGCTATTGCTCACTTAACAGGCGGTGGCTTCTGGGAAAATATCCCTCGCGTATTACCACAAAATGTGAAAGCGGTTATCAATGAAGCAAGTTGGGAATGGCAACCTGCATTCAAATGGTTACAAGAGAAAGGTAACATTAGTCGCTATGAAATGTATCGCACATTTAACTGCGGTGTTGGTATGGTTATTGCATTACCAAATGCCGATGTTGAAACCGCATTAGCCTTACTTAAACAAGCAGGTGAAAATGCTTGGGTGATTGGTAAAATCGAAAATCGTGAACCAAATGCAGAACAAGTGGAAATTCTGTAAAATATTTCCTTAAACTAACCGCTTGCAAAAGTGCAAGCGGTTCTTTTTTTCTTAAAATTTACAAAATATGAAAAATATTGTCGTCCTGATTTCAGGTAATGGGTCAAATTTACAAGCTATTATTGATGCAACTACTTCTGGCTATATTGACGGAAAAATTGTCGCCGTTATATCCAATAAAGCCACCGCTTACGGTTTAGCTCGAGCAGAAAAAGCAAATATTCCTACCTTTGTCTTTTCTCGTAAACAATTTACAGATAATCTCGCAATGGATACCGCAATTGCCGAAAAAATTGAACAGCTAAATGCTGATTTGATTGTACTTGCAGGCTATATGAAAATTCTTACACCTGAATTTACTCAACGTTTTACAGGCAAAGTTATTAATATTCATCCTTCTTTACTGCCTAAATATGCTGGTTTAAATACGCATCAACGAGCAATGGACGCTGGCGATACCGAGCACGGTATGACAATTCATTTTGTGAATGAAGAAGTAGATGGTGGAGCAATCATTCTTCAAGCCAAAGTACCAATCTATCCTGATGATGAATTAGAGAATGTTATTGAACGAGTATATGAACAAGAACATCGTTGCTATCCTCTTGTTATTGAATGGTTTTGTAGTAATAGACTATGTTTAAAAAATGGCAAAGCCTATTTAGATGAACAAGAACTTGCATCACAAGGTTATGCATTCGAATAAAAATCAAGATTTTTAATTTCTTAAGATTTTTTTAAGATTTTGCTGGTCTAATAGCACCGTAAACACGAAGTAGAACATTTCTACATTTTTTAACTTTAATCTTTTGGAGATTTTTAATGAAAAAATTAATCGCTTTAACTGCTGCTTTAGCACTTTCTACATCAGCATTTGCTGGGTTCCAAGGCAATTCAAATAATGGCGGTTTTAACGGTGGCAACGGTGGATCTACACAAAACGTTTCAACCGTTGCACAAGCGAAAAAAGCCTATGACGACACCTATGTTTCATTAAGTGGTTATATTGTAAACAAAGTTGGCGATGAAAAATACACTTTCAAAGATTCAACAGGTCAGATTCGTGTAGAAATTGATGACGATTTATGGGGTGGCTTACAAGCAACACCAAAAACTAAAGTAAGAATCTACGGGCAAGTTGATAAAGATGATGGCAGAACTGAAATTGATGTAAAACGTATTTCTCGTTAATTCGGAGTAAGATATGAAAAAATTAGTAGCTATCTCAATCGCTACCGCAGTTTTAGGCTTAACTGCGTGTAATAATAACCCAACACATCACCAGCAAACTTTTGGTGCAAACACTCCATCACAAACTATTAGTATAAAGCAGGCATTATCTGCTCGTGATGACAGCTATGTGACTATTGAAGGTAGAATTTTAAGCCAAATTGATAATGATGAATACATTATCGCAGATGAAAGCGGTCAGATTCGTGTGGAAATTGACAATCACATTTGGCGTGGTCAAAATGTTTCTTCGCAAGATAAAGTTCGTCTTTATGGTGAAATTGATAGTGAATGGAACAAAACTGAGCTAAAAGTACGCGAGCTTACCATTGTAAAATAACATATTGATTTAAAAGCACCTAATTTTGATCTGCACCCCAAAAGTTGGACTAAACAACCAAAAAATTAAGGTGCAGATTTTTTATGGCAAACATTTTGAAACGTTTTCAGCACTAGAACAGGCTATTTCACAAGTATACGGTATTATGTAGCAGTTGC
>NZ_LEKM01000207.1 GCF_009761375.1 Ursidibacter arcticus
CGCAAGCGGGCGAGGGGAATATGCAACTGCTACATAATACCGCAAGTATATTCATTATTACAATAATGAGCGTATTCAAGTAAAATTAAAAGGATTGAACCCTATGTAATATAGGGCTCAATCCTTGAATTAAATCAGTCTAACTTTTTGGAGTCAGATCATACGAAAATGAAAAATTACTTCGCAGCTTTTAACTCTTGGTAATATTTTTCGTAAAGCTCAATTGCTTCACCAACATCATCTTGCCAGTGGCTTTTTTGTAATACTTCTGCTGTTGGATAGATTGCAGGATCACTTGTAATCTCTTTTGGCAATACTTCTAACGCTTTTACATTTGATGTTGGATAACCAATTTCTAATGTTAATTTCTCTGCCACTGGAGCACTTAATAAGTAGTTAATTAGCTTATGTGCTGCTTCTGGGTTTTTCGCATTTGCTGGAATCGCTAAAGTATCCACCCAAAGTACAGGGCCTTCTTGTGGGAAAACCATATCAACTGGTGCTTGTTCTTTTTTCGCGATACGTACAGAACCATTCCATAATTGACCTACGCTTACTTCACCTGAAATAAATGAGTTTGCAGGGTTATCAGAGCTAAATGCCAATACATTTGGACGTAATTTTAATAACTCTTCATAAGCTGCTTTGATTTCTGCAGGATCAGTCGTATTTGGATTTTTACCTAATTTTAATAAAGCAATATTAAATACTTCACGAGCATCATCTAATAATTGTACTTTATCTTTAAATTCAGGTTTCCATAAATCACCCCACGCAGTGAAGTTTTCACCTTTGTAGTCATTCGTATTAAATGCAATACCCGGAGCACCTAATAATTGTGGTAGTGAGTATTTATTGCCTTTATCGTAAGGTTTGTCTAACCAGTCTGGGTTAAGATCTTTAATCACAGGTAATTGGCTGTGATCTAACTCTTTTAACATTCCTTCACGAGCCATTTTTGACACAAAGTAGTTACTTGGTGCGATAACATCGTAGCCACCATCTTTACCTTGAATCTTTAATTTCGCATACATTGTTTCATTTGATTCAAGACTTGAAACTTCGACTTTAATTCCTGTTTGCTTGGTAAATTCATCTAATAAACCTTCTGGTACATACTCAGTCCAAGTATAAAGATGCACTGTTTGGTTTGCCATTGCATTTGCACCAAATAGAACCATTCCAGATGTTAAAGCCACAGCCCATTTTTTCATTTAAGTTTTCTCCAAAGTAAGAGTTAATAAATAAGCGGTTGGATTTCTCCAAATTTTTACAAGTCTTTAAAAATCAAAGACGGGGGAATTCTAAATGCCCCCCTACATTTTGCAAGCCTTTTATAGCCAAATTGATGTTTTTTTAAGCTAACAGTCACAATTTTGCCAAAAATAATAACGATCTCACCGCTTACATCACCACCACATCAAACTGATCTTGGTAATAATAAGGCTCAATTCTAATTTCTACTTTTTTCCCTAAAAAGACTTCTAATTCAGCTAATAGTGCGTGCGACTCTTCGTTAATTAAATATTCGCCAACATTACGAGAGGCATAAACAACATAGCGTTCTGAACGATAAAGATGATGAACTCGAACGACTTCTCGTAAAATTTCATAGCAAACAGTTTCCACCGTTTTAATCGTGCCACGTCCTTTACAAGATAAACAATCACAGCATAATACTCGTTCTAAGCTCTCTCTGGTTCGTTTTCGAGTCATTTCAACTAAACCGAGTTGCGTAAAGCCATTGACATTTGTTTTCACTCGGTCGCCTTTTAGGGCTTCTTGTAAAGAGGCTAACACCCGCTGACGATGCTCTTCATCTTGCATATCAATAAAATCAATAATGATGATGCCACCTAAATTACGAAGTTGTAACTGATGTGCAATCGCTTGAGTCGCTTCTATATTAGTATTAAAAATCGTATGGGCTAAATTACGATGCCCGACAAATGCCCCTGTGTTAATATCAATTGTGGTCATTGCTTCTGTCTGCTCAATGATTAAATAACCGCCCGATTTTAAATCCACTCGCTTATCTAACGCCTTTTGAATACTGTCTTCAACTCGATACACATCAAATAAAGGTTGAGTTCCTGTATATAAACTGACGTTATCGGTTAATTCTGGCATAAATTCTGACAGAAACTCTTTAACTTGCTCGTAGGTCATTTTGGAATCAATTTGAATTGATTTGATATGAGTACCCACAAAATCTCTCAATACTCGCTGAGCCAAAGCTAGCTCACCATATAGCATTGATTTAGTATGATATTTTGCTTTTCGCTCTAATATTTTCCGCCATAATCGTTTCAGAAAAGCGACATCTTGTTGCAAACTCTCTTCGCTCACATCTTCCGCAGCGGTACGAACAATAAAACCACCTAATTCATCGCAATAAGGCTCAACCAATGCTTTTAAACGCTCTCGTTCAGCTTCACTTTCGATTCGTTGCGATACACCAACGTGGCTATTTTCAGGCATAAAAACAAGATAACGTGAAGGGAGTGTAATATCCGTAGTTAATCTAGCCCCTTTTGTGCCAAGTGGATCTTTAACCACTTGAACAATAATATCTTGCCCTTCTCGCACTAGTTCACTGATGTTCTTCACCACAAATTGTTTCTTTTCGTTCTCATCGACACATTCAGTGTGTGAAACAATATCGGAGGCGTGTAAAAATGCGGCTTTTTCTAAACCTATATCGACAAAAGCAGACTGCATTCCTGGTAATACACGAGTAATTTTCCCTTTATAAATATTACCGACAATCCCCCGCTTTGCTTCTCGTTCTATATGTACTTCTTTTAAAACACCATTTTCAACCAATGCAACCCTTGTTTCACTTGGGGTTACATTAACTAATAATTCTGCTTGAGCCATCTTTATTCTCTACCCTTTAGTTTTTACCACTTAAATTCTACCCTAAATAAGCGGCGAGTTTCTGAAGTTTTTTTACTAAATATGATAAAACTCACAATTTATTGTACTTATTTTTGTACTTATGAAATAATGAAACGCATTTATCAACCGAATAAACTCACAATGGAGTAAATATGGAAGTGATGACCTATTCCACCTTTCGCAATCAATTAGCAGGGGCATTAGATCGCGTAAATGAAAATCACGCTCCTATTTTGATTACTCGCCAGAATGCACCGCCTGCGGTGGTAATGAGCTTAGAAGATTTTCAATCTTATGAAGAAACGGCTTATTTAATTGCAAGTCCTAACAATGCACTGCGTCTTAATCAAGCGATTTCGCAAGTACAACAGCACAATGCAACCGTTCGGGAGCTTATCGAAGAATGATCCTTGCTTGGACTGATAACGCTTGGGAAGATTATCTTTATTGGCAAAGTACCGATAAAAAGATACTTAAACGGATCAATCAGTTAATTAAAGATATTCAACGCCAACCTTTTTTAGGTACTGGTGATCCTGAGCCGTTGAAATATCACTTGTCTGGATATTGGTCTAGGCGTATTGATAGGGAACATCGTCTCGTCTATCAAATTCATAACGAAACTTTATATATCGTACAGTGTCGTTATCATTACTAATTTTTAACCTTCTTTTTAACTATACAGAGAATAATATGACTCAAACCTTTATTACGGGTAAAGATGCCGCCCTTGAAGATAGTATCGCAAACTTCCAACATAAACTAAAAACATTAGGCTTTAACATTGAAGAAGCCTCTTGGTTAAATCCTGTTCCAAACGTATGGTCAGTGCATATTCGTGATGCAGACTGCCCACAATGTTTCTCAAATGGTAAAGGGGCAAGTAAAAAAGCCGCTTTAGCATCTGCCTTAGGCGAATACTTTGAGCGTTTATCTACTAACTATTTCTGGGCTGATTTCTATTTAGGTCAAGAAATTGCGAATGGCGAATTTGTGCATTATCCATCAGAAAAATGGTTCCCGATTGAAGATGAAGAACAATTACCTGAAGGGATTTTAGATGACTTCTTACTGGATTACTTCGATCCTAACGGTGATCTCACGCCAGATCTTCTCGTTGATTTACAATCAGGCAATTATGATCGTGGCATTGTTGCCTTACCTTACACCCGCCAATCTGACAATCAAACCGTTTATATTCCGCAAAGTATTGTTGCGAACTTATTCGTTTCAAATGGAATGTCTGCGGGTAACACCAAAAATGAAGCACGAGTTCAAGGTTTATCTGAAGTTTTTGAGCGTTTTGTCAAAAATCGTATTATCACTGAAGCGATTAGCTTACCTGAAATTCCACAAAGCGTTATTGATGGCTATCCAACTATCAAAGCCTCCATTGAAAAATTAGAGCAAGAAGGTTTCCCTATTCTCTGCTATGACGCATCATTAGGGGGCGAATTCCCTGTAATTTGCGTCATTCTACTCAATCCAAATAACGGGACTTGTTTCGCTTCTTTCGGGGCTCACCCAAATTTCCAAGTGGCATTTGAACGTACGGTAACTGAATTATTACAAGGGCGTAGCTTAAAAGATTTAGACGTTTTCGCTCCGCCATCATTCAACAATGATGATGTTGCCGATCACGCAAATCTTGAAACACACTTTATCGACTCAAGCGGTCTGATTTCTTGGGATCTTTTCAAATCTGAAGCGGACTATGATTTCGTACATTGGGATTTCTCTGGTACAACCGAACAAGAATTTAGCAACTTAATCGCAATCTTCAACAAATATGAACAGCCTGTTTATATTATGGATTACGAACATTTAGGCGTATATGCGTGCCGTATTCTTGCACCAGGTATGTCAAATATTTATCCGTCTGATGACCTAATCTATGCCAATAACAATATGGGAATGGATTGGCGTGAAATTCTGCTTGATCTCCCTTATTTCCACCACGATAAAGAAACTTATCAAGAACTGCTTGATGAATTAGATGAACAAAGTATTGATGATATGACTCGTGTGCGTGAGTTTTTAGGCATTGTGGCAGAAAAAGGCTCTGCAATACAAACCTTGCGTATTGGTGAATTAAAATCAATGCTCCATCTTGCACTAGGTAATTTAGAAGAAGCACTTGATTGGGCTAACTGGACAGCCAATATGAATGCAACCGTATTCAGTGCAGAACGTAATAACTATTACCGTTGCCTAATTAGCAGTATTGAACTGTTCTTAGATAAAAATCGTGAGCCTAAACAATATCGCAATGTATTTGAGAAAATGTATGGCAAAGATGCGGTTGATTTTGCTTGGTCAGCAGTACAAGGCGGTAATCCATTCAACGGTTTACAGGGGGCTGATGAATCACTTGAAAGCCTAAAAGCACACCAAAAATTGCTAGATGCTTACCGTAAACTGCAAAAAGCGAAAGTAAATCCTATAAGCCGTTAAGGATTAAGCGATAAAAATAAGCCTAGTATTAGTCATTCTATACTAGGCTATTTTTTACTCGATTTTACTGTTCTATTGAATTTCTTGCAAAATCCATTCAACGAAATGCTTTACTTTACTCACTTCTGCCATCTGTGGTGGATAAACAACGTAGAAAGACTTTTCATCATTTAATCCCGTTGGGAATGGTTCAACTAAATTACCTTGCTCTAATTCGTGCTGAGCAACCACTTTATTGGCAACTGCGATACCCTGTTGGTGCATTGCAGCTTGTAATGCCATAAAGGTGTGGCTAAACATTGTCCCTGTCTCTTCTACATCAATTTGCTCGTTCAAATTGAAATTATCTACGACTCTTTTCCATTTATTACGACTAAAAACGTGCAGTAAAGTCTTACCTACAAGATCTTGTGGTGCATTAAGAGGATTTTCAGCTAAAAAATCAGGAGATGCCAAAATCACTAATGGCGATTCGGTTAAGCGTACTGATTCAACATTTTCCCATTTGCCCGAACCATAATAGATCGCAACGTCAATCTCTTTACCTAACAAGCCTTCATCTTGATCTACCCCTTTAATTCGTACTTCAATATCAGGGAATTTCTGGTGAAAATCATTTAATCTTGGGACTAGCCAATGCATACCAAAAGTTTGCGGCACACTGATTGTTAAAATTTGACGGCTATTTTTTATCTTAATTTTTTCTGTAGCGACTGCAATATTTTCTAGAAGCGGTCGAATTTCATCAAAATATTGCAAACCAAGTTCCGTAAGTTCTAATAGGCGGTTTCGTCTATGAAAGAGCTGTATTCCTAAGAAATCTTCTAAAAGTTTAATTTGATGGCTAACCGCTGCTTGAGTAACAAAAAGCTCTTCAGCTGCTTTGGTGAAATTCAAATATCTCGCAGCAGACTCAAAAGCCTTTAATGCATTCAATGGAGGAAGTTTTTTATTATTCATATTTTAAATTTGAATTAACACTGTAATAAAAAATAACTACATTATTTTTTTTGATAAATAAAATAAAAAAATATCGTTTGTCCAACTGGTCCAACATCTTTAAAATTCACCACATACTTAGATGGATAGTGATGGGATTTAGATGCGCTTAAGCTTTCCCATTTTGAATTTTAAGTATGATGTTGTGTTTGCATATTGGTCTAGGAAACTAGACTTGAGTAACGAAAGTTACTCGTTTCACTTCCTGTATATTTAACCGTTTTGGTTTATACCGCCCAGCTTGGGCGGTTTTTTTATACCCAAATCTCGCTTATTCTAACAGAAACAAAAAATCTCGCCACAAAAAGCCTAGTTTTCACGAAAATTTTTATAATTTATTACGCTTTCCCTTTTCAATTCGTGCTACAAAGTGTAAATTCTCACATCTAAAAAACATAATTTTTTTATTAAAGGAATTGAACAATGGCTAAAGATATTGATTGGCAAAATCTCGGGTTTGCGTATATTAAAACAGATTACCGTTTTATTGCTCGTTGGAAAGACGGTGCTTGGGATAATGGCGAATTAACCACCGACAATACATTACACATTAACGAAGGTTCAACCGCATTACACTATGGTCAGCAATGTTTTGAAGGTTTAAAAGCATATCGTTGTAAAGATGGCTCTATCAATCTATTCCGACCAGATGAAAATGCTAAACGTATGCAAAAAAGTTGTGATCGCTTGTTAATGCCACAAGTTCCAACCGACTTTTTTATTCGTGCGTGTAAAGAAGTGGTTAAAGCAAATGAAGAATGGCTTGCACCTTATGGCACTGGTGCAACATTATATTTACGTCCATTTATTATCGGTGTAGGCGAGAATATCGGTATTAAAACAGCACCTGAGTTTATTTTCTGTATCTTTTGTATTCCTGTTGGCAGTTATTTTAAAGGTGGCTTAGCACCTTCTAATTTCCTTGTTTCTGAATATGATCGTGCAGCTCCAGCAGGTACTGGTGCTGCAAAAGTGGGTGGAAACTATGCAGCAAGTCTATATCCAGGTAAATTAGCGAAATCAAATAATTTTGCAGATTGTATCTATCTTGATCCAAAAACACATACCAAAATTGAAGAAGTAGGATCAGCAAACTTTTTCGGTATTACTGCAGATAACAAATTTATTACCCCTTATTCACCATCAATTTTACCGAGTATCACCAAATATTCTCTACTCTACCTTGCGAAAGAACGTCTTGGTTTAGATGCGATTGAAGGTGATGTATATATTGATAAATTGGATCAATTTACTGAAGCTGGTGCTTGCGGAACAGCTGCTGTAATTACCCCAATTGGTGGTATTCAATATGGCAATGACTTCCACGTTTTCTATTCTGAAACAGAAGTAGGCCCTGTTACCAAGCGTCTTTATGATGAATTAGTCGGTATTCAATTTGGTGATGTTGAAGCCCCTGAAGGTTGGATTGTTAAAGTTGATTAACAGACTAAGCGATTAGGTTAGTCCTATTTTTTGCAAAAAATAGCGTAAATCTAACCGCTTACTTATTAAGGAGAAAATTGCAATGATTAAACGTTTTCAAGTTGGTAAACGCCTCTCTGAGATGGCAATTTACAATGGTGTGGTTTATCTTGCAGGGCAAATCCCTGAAGATGATACTCAAGATATGTATGGGCAAACTCAGCAGGTGCTTGCTGAAATTGATAAGTGGCTAGCACAAGCAGGTAGTGATAAAAGCAAGATTTTAATGGCTCAAGTTTTTGTAGCAAATATGCTAGAGTTTGATGAGATGAATCGAGCTTGGGATGAATGGGTTGCAGAAGGCAATGCACCACCAAGAGCGGCTGTTGAGGCGAAACTTGCAAATCCAAATTGGAAAGTTGAAATCGTTGTGACTGCTGCAATTTAACTGTTACTAAATGAGAACAATACTCTCATTTCAACCCCACTGATAAACCCACCTTTATAGAAAATCTAGTAAAAGTGGGTTTATTTTTATCCATTACACCCATTTATTTGGCATAGTAGACAAAAGATTGGAAAAAGTGAGTTAAAGTCTGATAGTAACGGTAAGATTGCCTTGATTTTTGCCTATGTAGAAGATCAAGTTTGATCTTCTACATATAATTTAATTATGCCACTTATCCGCAGCCTGCTGATCGCTATCTCTGCCTTCTATCCAACGATCACCTTGTTCGGTGGTTTCTCGTTTCCAAAAAGGAGCTTTAGTTTTGAGATAGTCCATAATAAATTCATTGGCGTGATAAGCATTACCACGATGAGCGGAACTTACGCCAACAAGGACAATTTCATCGCCAGTATATAACTGCCCGATGCGGTGAATAACCGCGACTCGTTGTAATTCCCAACGGTGACGAGCTTCATCAACAATTTCCCGTAAAGCTTTTTCTGTCATTGCGGGGTAATGTTCCAAATATAAACCAGAAACATTATCTCCTAAATTCATTTCACGCACTTTACCAACAAATAATGTGGTTGCTCCAACGCTATGTTGCTCACTGAGCCAGCGATAAATAGCATTTTGATCGAACGGATCTTGTTGCACTTTAATCAATGTTTGCTGTGGCATTTAGCCTCCTGTTACAGGCGGAAAGAATGCAATTTCATCACCATCTTGGATTTCAGTCGATAAGCTAGAAATTGTTTGGTTAATTGCCACCAATAACTTACTGCTTTCAAGTGCTAATTCCCACTTATTTCCTTGTTGAGCTAAATGTTGGCGAAGATCTTCCGCTGTTGTGAAGTTTGCTTCTAGTGTTAGACTATCTACTCCAACAAGCTCCCTTGTTTGTGCAAAAAAAAGAACTGTAATCATCGTGTCTCCGCAATAAAATTACCTGATTTCCCACCGCTTTTAGTTAGTAAACGAACCTGTTCAATCACTATATCTTTCTGTACGGCTTTGCACATATCATAAATAGTTAAAGCAGCAACGCTAGCAGCAGTAAGTGCTTCCATTTCTACTCCTGTTTTCCCGGTCAGTTTGCAGAGTGTTTCGATTCGGACTTGATTGGTTTCAGGCAAGGCTTCTAATTGTACTTCAACTTTAGAGAGTAATAATGGGTGGCAAAGGGGAATAAGCTCCCAAGTACGTTTTGCCGCCTGAATACCAGCAATACGGGCAGTAGCAAAAACATCACCTTTATGATGATTACCTGAGATAATCATTTGTAAGGTTTCGCTATTCATTGTAATTAAGGCTTCGGCTCTGGCTTCTCGTACGCTATCTTGTTTCATTGAAACATCGACCATATTAGCTTCGCCGTTTTGATTGATATGTGTAAATATATTCATATTCTTAAATTTTTCCAATAATTAAAGATAAAATCCCTGCGGCAATTAATGGGCCGACAGGTACGCCACCTAAAAAAGCCACACCGATAATTGTTCCAATCAGTAATCCTGTTACTAATACGGGTTGGCTTCCCATTAAACTAACGCCACGTCCACCTAGCCAAGCGACTAATATGCCTGCAACAATAGAAAACAGCATTTTCCAATTAAGGAGTTGAGAAATTTCTGGCAAGTTAATTCTGCCTGAAACTAAAGGGCTTAGCACACCGATGGTTAAAATAATAATACCAACTTTAATACCGTATTTATCTAATAAGGGTAAATATTGTGAAAGTAACGTCTGTTGCATTATCAATAAGACAGCAGCAGAAATTGTTACCGCACTGTTTTGGCTGAAAATGCCAAGTAAAATTAAGGCTACAAGTAGCAAAGCGATTGCGTTAAATTGTAAAGACATTGTATTGAATTTGGTAGATAGATATAGAAAGTTCGATAGTATCAAAATATTGAGACGAATAGAAAATAAAATGGTATGGGCTAACCATACCATTTATCTCTCATTAACTTGCAACCATTACCATTGCAGGGCGAATAACTCGTCCGTGAAGTGTGTAGCCTTTTTGTAATACCACGCTGATATGGTTTGGTTCAATACCTTCTGCAGGTTGCATTGAAATGGCTTGATGTAATTCTGGGTCAAAAACTTCACCCACATTGCCAACCGCTTCTACACCAAAGTTTGCAAGGGTAGAAACTAATCCTTTATGCGTTAATTCAACCCCTTCAGCAAGGGCTTTGACACTTTCATCTGCTCCATTAAGTGTTTGTAAACCACGCTCTAGGTTATCGACAACGGTAAGTAACTCTTTAGAAAATTTTTCAAGTGCGAATTTATGTGCTTTTTCGACATCTTGTTCAGTACGGCGGCGAATATTTTCAATTTCAGCTCTTGCTCGTAATTGAATTTCTTGCTCACGTTTATCTGCATTCGCAATGTATTCTTCAAGCTCTTGTACACGAGCAATGGCATCTGCAAGCGGGTCGTTTTCTTGATTATTTTGCAACTCGACTTCTTCGCTAGCAATCTCTTGCTCAGGTGTGATTACTTCTTCAACTGGTTGTTCTACTTGAACTGTCATTTTTTCTTCCTTATTTAATTTCGTTTGTGAAATGTGTATTGAGAACTTGGCTAATATAGTGGCAAATCTATATATTTCAACTCATCCTATTCAAAACTTTTAATGTAAAGATTTTGATAAAAAGCCAAAGTTACTTCAGGGCAAGATCGCATCTTTTTATACAAATTCAGCTTAAAAAACGCACTAAAATCTATATGGATTGTCTATTTTCTTTTTTATTTTAGAATTTTTCTCCCTTATTTTAAATTTTATAAAATCGAAAATTGTATTTTTTATAAACTTGAGTGATTAACTATCTAAAATAGAATGCAAAATGCACAACATACGCGGTTGCCCTGAAAGTTACTTTGATTATAAAACGATATCATATTGATTAAAAAAAAAACAATATATAATAACAAGCGGATTTTTATAGTTAATTTAAGGGGAATTCTATGTTAGATACTAAAAATTGTCCATATTGCCTTTCTCAAGTACCTAGATTAGCTTCAGTTTGTTCGAATTGCGGTGCGGAACACGCTAATGTTGACGTTGATGGTGTAAAAAGAAAGTGGGAGACACTTAAGGATAGATATCAAAAATATAACTATGCATGGTTAGTGTTGCTTTTAGTAGGTACACCTCTCTGTCTTACTTTAATTTGGATACCTTTTCAAATTTCAATCGTACTGTATCTTAGTCCAAAGTATAAAGCTTTGAAAGAAGAAGTTTCCAAATATGAAGAATATGCCACGCATCCAGGAGAGTTATGGATTAGAAAAACGAGAACGTAAGTTCTACAGACTGATGACAAACCCAAATTTGTTGTATTCAATTAACGGACACACTGAGTGCGTCCGAATGAAAAAGACTTTGTCAATAATCTGGAGAACGTAAGTTCTATAACGTTTTTGTAAAACCACTTTTTTCTAACAAAAGTAAAAGTGGTTTCTTATTATATGACGCCTTCTATATGCAGGGCAACTGCATATGTTTTGCATTCTATTTTAGATAGTTAATCACTCAAATTTATAAAAATACAATTTTCGATTTTATAAAATTTAAAAAAAGAGAGAAAAACCCTAAAATAGAAAAGGAAAATAGATAATTTATATAAATTTTAGTGTGTTTTTTAACTGAAATTGTATAAAAAGATACGATCTTGTCCTGCTTCTATATATTCCCGAGTGTGAACTTTTCTTACTTTCTGTTACAATATTCAGAGTTTTCAGGTTCTTAAAAGGATTGATTTATATGATGCGTTCTCATTATTGTGGTAGTTTAAACCGTACTCACGTCGGTGAACAAGTAACCTTAAGTGGTTGGGTTCATCGTGTTCGTAACCTTGGTCGCTTTATTTTTATGCAAATTCGTGATCGTGAAGGTATTGTGCAAGTTTTCTTTGATGAAAAAGATGAACAGATTTTTAAACTTGCATCGGGCTTGCGTGCAGAAGCCTGCGTACAAATTAAAGGTGAGGTGATTGCTCGTGATGAAAGTCAAATTAACAAAGAAATGACAACGGGCGAAATTGAAGTACTCGTGAAAGATCTTATCATCTATAACAATGCAGATGTTTTACCTTTAGACTTTAACCAAAATAATACGGAAGAACAGCGTTTAAAATATCGTTATTTAGATTTACGCCGTCCTGAAATGGCAGAGCGTTTAAAAACGCGTGCAAAAATTACGAGCTTTGTTCGCCGTTATATGGACGACAATGGTTTCTTAGATATTGAAACCCCAATGCTGACCAAAGCAACCCCTGAAGGTGCGCGTGACTATTTAGTGCCAAGTCGTGTGCATAAAGGTAAATTCTATGCGTTACCGCAGTCACCACAATTATTCAAACAGTTGTTGATGATGTCTGGTTTTGACCGTTACTACCAAATCGTAAAATGTTTCCGTGATGAAGATTTACGTGCAGATCGTCAGCCTGAATTTACTCAAATCGATGTGGAAACGACCTTTATGACAGCACCTGAAGTGCGTGCGATGATGGAAAAAATGATTCGTGGCTTATGGTTAGATCGTCTAAATGTCGATTTAGGTGAATTTCCACAAATGACCTTTGCAGAAGCTATGCGTCGTTTTGGTTCAGATAAACCTGATTTGCGTAACCCATTAGAATTGGTTGATGTTGCTGATATTCTAAAAGACGTTGAGTTTAAAGTATTTAACGAGCCAGCAAATAATCCTGAAGGACGTGTTGCGGTTATTCGTGTGCCAAATGGTGCGGAAATTACTCGTAAACAGATTGATGAATACACGCAATTTGTGGGTATTTATGGTGCGAAAGGGTTAGCGTGGGCAAAAGTGAATGATGTAAATGCTGGTTTAGAAGGATTACAAAGCCCGATTGCTAAATTCTTAAATGATGACGTGGTAAGAGCATTGCTTGCTCGTGTGAATGCTCAAAATGGTGATATTATCTTCTTTGGTGCAGATAATGAGAAAGTGGTAACAGATGCGATGGGGGCATTACGTTTAAAAGTAGGACGTGATTTAGGCTTAACAGATCTTACTGCTTGGAAACCGCTTTGGGTAGTGGATTTCCCAATGTTTGAAAAAGACGATGAGGGTAACTGGTCTGCAATGCACCACCCATTCACTGCACCAAAAGATTTAAGCCCTGAAGAGCTAAAAGCGGATCCAAAAGGGGCAGTGGCGAATGCTTATGATATGGTTATCAATGGCTACGAAGTTGGCGGTGGCTCTGTGCGTATTTTCGACCCGAAAATGCAACAAACCGTATTCGGTATTTTAGGCATTAACGACGAAGAACAAAAAGAGAAATTTGGTTTCTTATTAGATGCCTTAAAATTTGGTACACCACCACACGCAGGTTTAGCATTTGGTTTAGACCGCTTAACAATGCTCATTACAGGCACTGAAAATATTCGTGATGTTATTGCCTTCCCGAAAACTACCGCAGCCGCTTGTTTAATGACAGATGCCCCGAGCTTTGGTAACCCAAAAGCCTTGGCAGAATTGGCGATTAAGACGACTGCTGAAGTGTAACAGTTATGATGAGGGCGGAAAATTTCCGCCCTTACTTTTATCTTGCTATTTATTATTTGAGCTTTTAAAATGTGCCAAAATGACACAGGAGAAAGTGATGGCACAAGCAAATTTACCTCGTATTACAGCTCGAATTGATGTTGCTACACAAGAATTACTGCTTAATGCAGCAACGTTAATTGGCATTTCTAGTATAAATTCTTTTGTGCTGAATGCAGCGATTGAAAAAGCGAATGCAATTTTGCGTGAAGAAAAAATAACACAATTTAATGATGCAGATACTCGTTTACTATTACACTACTTGGATAATCCACCTGAACCCAATGAGCATTTAAAGGCTCTTTTTGAACAGTCTTAAGGGATAAATAATGGAAATTCGGATATTAGATCCCAAATGCCATCTCCGTAAGGATTTTGATTGCGGTAACCTGAGTTTAAATCGTTTTTTACAACAGATGGCAAGCCAACAAGCAACAAAAGATACTGCTCGAACTTATGTGTTGCTTGATCCGCAAAATCCAACAGAAATTTTGGGATTTTATACCCTAACAATGACAAGGCTTGAATTAGCAGAGTTACCTGAAATTTTACAAAAACAGGCAAAATTTCCACTTTCGGCAGGATTACTTGCTCGTTTGGCAGTAGATAAAAAGCATCAACAAAAAGGCTATGCGAAAATCCTGTTGCGTGATGCGTTGAAAAACCTTTATCAAGCTAGCCAAATTATTGGATTTCCAATTATTGTGGTGGATGCAAAAGACGGTGTAGCTGATTTTTATCAGAAATACGGTTTTATTCCCATTCAACAAAATGCTAATCGCCTTTATTTAATGGTGAGAACGCTAGAAAAGCTACTGTAAAAATGAACTACAAAAATCCAAACTCCGTTCTCGTTGTGATCTACGCCCAAAACACAGGGCGTATTTTAATGCTACAACGCCAAGATGATCCTGAATTTTGGCAATCGGTAACAGGGACGATTGAAACGGGGGAAACGCCTTATCAAACCGCTATTCGAGAAGTTGGCGAAGAAGTCGGTTTGCAAATTTTGGCGGAAAAATTACCACTTGTGGATTGCCAACATAGCGTAAAATTTGAAATTTTTCCGCAATTCCGCTATAAATACGCCCCTGAAATTACGCATTGTACCGAGCATTGGTTTTTGCTAAGTTTACCATCGGAAATTGAGCCGATTTTAACCGAACATCTGGATTATAAATGGCTTAATATTGAACAGGCGATAGCATTAACTAAATCCCCGAATAATGCTCAAGCAATTCAGCAATATTTAACAAATTTGGTGAGAAAATCGTAAAAATGGTTACGATTTTACTTATTTTTAACGATAAAATTGAACTTTTAACAAATATAGGAAACTAACAAATGGCAGGTCATAGTAAGTGGGCTAACATTAAACACCGTAAAGCAGCACAAGATGCTCAACGCGGTAAAATTTTTACGAAATTAATTCGTGAGTTGGTAACAGCTGCTAAACTAGGTGGCGGTGATGTAAACTCAAACCCACGTTTACGCACAGCGGTAGATAAAGCGTTATCAAGTAATATGACGCGTGATACGATCAATCGTGCAATCGACCGTGGTGTCGGTGGTGGCGATGATACGAATATGGAAACCAAAATCTATGAAGGTTATGGTCCAGGTGGAACAGCGGTAATGGTTGAATGTTTAAGTGATAACGCAAACCGTACTATTTCACAAGTTCGCCCTAGTTTTACTAAATGTGGCGGTAACTTAGGGACAGAAGGTTCTGTTGGTTACCTATTTAGTAAAAAAGGTCTTATCTTAATTGCTACTGGCGTTGATGAAGATAGTTTAATGGAAGCCGCTATTGAGGCGGGAGCTGATGATGTTCAGCCACAAGATGACGGCAGTTTTGAAATTTACACTGCTTGGGAAGACTTAGGTAGTGTTCGTGATGGTATTGAGCAAGCAGGATTTAAGATTGAATCTGCGGATGTTACAATGATTCCATCAACCACCGTTGATTTAGATGCTGAAACAGCACCTAAATTGTTAAAGCTAATCGATATGTTGGAAGACTGTGATGATGTACAAAACGTTTATCACAACGGCGAGATTAGCGATGAAGTTGCAGCTTTACTATAAGCTGACTTTTAAACCTTAAAATGAGGAAACCTAAATGAAATTAGTTAAATTTGTTCCAGCTATTGCAGCAACATTAGTTTTAGCAGCGTGTTCTACTCAAAAAGAAATGGCACCTGAAACAACAATGCCACAAACACAAGAAACGGTAATAAATACGGCGGCAGGTGAAGTAACTAAAGTAGAAGAAACTTTAATGACAAAAAATAAATCAGTCGTTTATTCTTGCCAAAAAGGTGGAACAGTAACAGCAACTTATGCTTTCCATAATGGTGAAGTAAAAGGTGCAAATGTTCGTGTAGGTAAGAAAAATGAAGTAACAGGTTTCACTGTAGATGCTGAAGATAGCAAAAAGACAGAACAAACTGTTTTCACTTCAGGTGACTACGTTTGGGCTGTAGAAAATGGTTTAACATTTGATTCAGCAGAAAAAACAAATGCGATTATGCTTTACAAAAAAGGCAAAATGGCTGACGAGATTTTAGTTAAAACCTGTAAGATCAATAAAAGTGCAACAGCACGTTTAAATAAATAATTTTAGGTAAATCCACAAGCGGGTAGATTGGTAAGAAATTTTACAAATCTATCCGCTTTTTTATGCAATTTGTATAGGAAGATATGTCGATTATTTTAGGTATTGACCCAGGTTCTCGTGTAACGGGCTATGGAGTCATTCGTCAGGTGGGGCGACATTTAGAATATCTAGGAAGTGGGGCGATTCGTACTTCTGTAGAGGATATGCCGACTCGTTTAAAACGTATTTATGCGGGTATTACTGAAATTATTACTCAGTTTCAGCCAGATATGTTCGCCATTGAGCAAGTGTTTATGGCAAAAAACCCTGATTCAGCACTAAAACTTGGTCAAGCAAGGGGAACAGCAATTGTGGCTGCTGTTAATCAAGATTTGCCTGTTTTTGAGTATGCAGCACGCTTAGTGAAACAAACCGTTGTAGGAATTGGTTCGGCAGACAAGGTACAGGTGCAAGAGATGGTTACTCGTATTTTACAACTTTCAGCCAAGCCACAAGCAGATGCAGCAGACGCCTTAGCTATTGCTATTACTCACGCTCATTCTATTCAACACTCTTTAACAGTAGCAAAACAGAGCCAACAAGCCGTATCAAGCGAGAAAGAGAAAGTCTTGGCATTGATAAAAACACGTTATAGCAGAGGGCGATTTCGCTTAAAATAAAATAGTATAATGGACAAAAATATCGAATTTTTGTCCATTACACCGCCAAATCCTTGTTAGTTTCAACTAACAAGGATTTTTAGTTAAGTTAATACTGATTAGCCTAATAGTTTATTTAATTCCGCACTTACAGCTTCAACAGGTTGTGTGCCATCTAAGCGGTGGTATTGTGTATTTCCTGCTTCCGCTTCTGCTGTGTAATAAGCGATAAGCGGTTTGGTTTGTTTATGGTAAATCGCTAAACGATCTAATACAGTTTCAGGTTTATCATCTTGACGAATAATTAAGTCCTCACCTGTTACGTCATCTTTACCTTCTACTTTTGGTGGATTGTAAACAATATGATACGTACGACCTGATGGTTGGTGTACTCGGCGACCACTCATACGCTCAACAATCACTTCATCAGCAACATCAAATTCTAAGACGAAATCAATTTTTACACCTGCTTCTTTTAGTGCGTCAGCTTGTGGGATTGTGCGTGGGAAACCATCTAATAAGAAACCATTTGCACAGTCTGGTTGAGCAATACGATCTTTTACTAATGCAACGGTTAATTCATCAGGCACTAATTTTCCTTCGTCCATTAACGCTTTAGCTTGTTTACCTAATTCTGTGCCTTCTTTAATTGCTGCACGGAACATATCCCCCGTTGAAATTTGTGGAATGCCAAATTTATTCATCATAAATTGTGCTTGTGTTCCTTTACCTGCACCTGGTGCACCCAATAAAATAATTTTCATAAGAACCTCAAATTAACATTAAACATAAAACAAAATAAATTTTGCCAGACTGATGACAAACCCC
>NZ_LEKM01000208.1 GCF_009761375.1 Ursidibacter arcticus
AAAATCTGTTATTTTTCAATTGGTTATAACTTTCCTTGTAGGGACGCCACGCTGGCGTCCGAATGAAAAAAGACTTTGTCAATAATCTGACAAAATAAATTTTGCAAAACTTTTCTAAAATCTAACCGCTTGTTATGCCGACTTTTCTTTTGCATTCCAAGGTGCAACCCAGAATAAACAGAGCATTCCTGGAATTGCCATAAAGAAACAGATCCAATAGAACTGGTAAAACCCAACACTTTCAGCTAATGCCCCTGATGTCGCTCCAATCAATTTGCTCGGAATTGCGGTCAAACTCGTAAAAATAGCAAATTGCGTTGCGGTATAAAGTGGATTTGTTTCGCGTGAAATATATGCTACAAAGCACGCTGTACCTAATCCGATACCAATATATTCACCAATAATTACCGCAGAAAGTGCAAAACGCTCATAAGCTCCAATCGTTTCAAATTTACCGTGACTTGCTAACCAAGCAAAGCCAAGCAACATTAACATTTGGAACACTCCAAAGATCCAAAGGGAGCGGTTTACGCCGATACGCAGCATCATTACTCCGCCGATCATACCAGCCACAATAGATGCCCATAAGCCATTGATTTTCACTGCTGTACCTAAATCTGTACGGCTAAATCCCATATCTAAAATAAAAGCACTTTGTAAAGTAGCCGCAAAAGAATCCCCAAGATTATACAGCAACATAAAGATCAGCGTACCAACCGCCGCCCAAATACCTTTACGTTGGAAAAATTCTTTAAATGGAATAATAAAGGCTTCGTGGAAAGGTAAATGACGATTGTCTTGTAAAATTTTAGGCTCTTTACTCAAAAATAAGCTCAAAATCATTCCTGGTATCATAAATAGTGCCGTAAACATAAACACCGTTTCCCACGCATAATGATCGGAAATAATCAATGCCAAGCCACCAGGAATTAACCCTGCAATACGGTAGCCATTGATATGAATTGAGTTACCTAAGCCGAGTTCCTCATCACTTAGAATTTCTCGGCGATACGCATCAACAACAATATCTTGAACAGCGGAAGTTGCGGCAACTGCAACAGATAGTGCCATTACCGCTTGAATATCTTGAGTTGGATTAAAGAAACCAAAACAAGCAATTAAGCCAAATAAGATAACTTGGGTAAAGAGCATCCAGCTACGGCGGCGACCTAAAAAGTTCGGGTAGTATCGGTCAAATAACGGGGCAACTAAAAACTTCCAAGTATATGGCAAACCGACAAGAGCAAAAAAACCAATAGTTTTTAAATCAACTTGTTCTGAACGTAGCCACGCGGGAATCAGTTGATATAAAAAATAGAGTGGTAGCCCTGATGTAAACCCTGTAAAGACACAGAGTAGCATTTTATAACTAAAAATTTGCCGCCAAATTGACGGTTTTGCCATCTCGGACATTTATGCCCCCTTATACCCATTCGGGTTATTTTTTTGCCAATTCCAAGTATCTTTCATCATCTGGGTTAGATCATATTGCGTTTTCCATCCCAGCTCTTTTAACGCTTTTTCTGGGTTGGAATAACATACAGCAATATCTCCAGGACGACGATCAACAAGTTTATACGGTACATTGATATCATTCGCTTGTTCAAACGCCTTAACCATATCTAACACCGAATAGCCTGTCCCTGTTCCTAAATTATAGACGTGGAAACCTGCATCATTGTGGTGTTTTTCAAGTGCTTTTAAATGCCCTACGGCTAAATCAACCACGTGGATATAATCACGCACACCTGTGCCATCGTGAGTTTCATAATCACTACCAAATACGGAAAGCTGTGGCAATTTCCCAACGGCAACTTGGCTAATATAAGGCAATAAATTGTTTGGGATACCATTTGGATCTTCGCCAATCAAACCGCTTGAATGAGCCCCCACAGGATTAAAATAGCGTAGTACAACTGCACTTAATTGTGGGTAGGCTTTTACGGTATCTTCCAAAATACGCTCAACCATATATTTTGATGTCCCGTAAGGGTTGGTTGTACCGCCTACCGCACAAGACTCAGTAATAGGAATAATTTCAGGATCGCCATATACCGTTGCTGATGAGCTAAATACAATGGTATTCACATTTGCTTTCAACATTTCTTCGACTAATACAATCGAACCTGTAACGTTATTTTGATAATAATGCAATGGTTTCTGTACACTTTCACCCACTGCTTTTAAGCCTGCGAAATGGATCACAGCATCGATCTGATGCTCTGCAAAAATTTTGCGTAGAATTTCACGATCTAAAATATCACCCTGATAGAACGACACCGATTTCCCCGTAATCTGCTTTACACGTTCTAAAGAAATTGGAGAAGAATTTGATAGATTATCTAAAACAACAATCTCTTTTCCTTGATTTAATAATTCTACAACGGTATGTGAGCCAATATAACCTGCCCCACCAGTTACTAAAATTGCCATAGACATATCCTCATTACTAAAAATTGACATTAGTTTACTCTGTTTAAGTCAAAAATGCTTTGTTATTTGCAAAATTTTTGCCAAAAAAGCCCGCTTATTTAAGATTTAAACCCATCTGACGAATAAGTTTATTACGTTCATCTTCAGTTAGCCTTCGCATCTCCCCAGCAGATAGCTCCCCAAGCTGTAATTGCCCAATTGCTACTCGAATTAAGCGTAATGTTGGAAAACCAATATGTGCGGTCATACGGCGAACTTGGCGATTTCTCCCCTCACTAATGGTTAATTCCAACCAGCTTGTAGGGATCGTTTTACGCTCACGAATTTTAGGGGCGGTTGCCCAATTTAGTTCGGGATCATTGATAATTTTAACTTTAGCAGGTTTAGTTTTACCATCTTTCAGCTCAACACCTTGGCGTAATTTAAGCAGATCATTTTCTTGTGGAATCCCTTCTACTTGTACCCAATAGGTTTTCTCTTTATCAAATTTAGGGTGAGCAAGACGATGCTGAATTTCACCATTATTTGTCAGTAACAATAGACCCTCACTATCTCGATCCAATCGTCCAACAGGGTAAACATCTGGGATATGAATAAAATCTTTGAGCGTTTGGCGTTGTTGTTCATCAGTAAATTGTGTGAGCACATCATAGGGTTTATTAAACAAAATCAAAACCGTATCGACTAGCTTAGGCGTAGGGCGGCGGCTATTTTTTGTCTTAAATGTATGACGAGGGCGACTGCGAGTACTGTGAGAATTGGGCTTAAACATAACGAAATAGAGATATATTGTAAGTTTTAGGGGCAAATGTGATTTGCCCCTACGGTTACTAGATATTGCGTTGTTACCAACAAAACCTATCTATATTCGTGAGTATTTACTCGTAGGGGCTAATTACATTAGCCCCTTGTATCTTACTCAACGATAACTGGTAAAATAAAAACGTATTATTTTGCCACCAAGCATAACCGTAAATTGTTTTGCCCATACAAAAGGCATTAAAACGATTTAGGTGTTTGCGATGTAATACCTTAGATTTTTACTGGCTCAATAATTTCGCTTGGATAGCAGCCTAATACTTTTAAATAACTGGTTACAGTTTCTAGCTCATTTAAAGCCTGTTGCGTTTGTGCCGAATGGATATTTGCTTCTAATTCGACATAGAACATCTCTTCCCAAGGCTTACCATAAATTGGGCGAGACTCTAGTTTGGTCATTCGAATATCGTGTTTTTTGAAAACCGTTAAGGCATCAACTAATGCTCCAGCTTCTTGACCAGTAGTCATCAACAATAGCGTTTTAGTTTGGACTTGTGGCGAAACCTTGACAGGTTCTTTAGCAACGACAATAAAACGAGTAATGTTATTCTTTTGGTTGGCAATATCTGTTTCAACTACATTTAAACCATATAATTTCCCACCATCTTCATTACCCAGTGCCGCAATGTTACGTTTATTCAAACGAGCCACTAACTGCATTGCGTGTGAGCTACTTTCACAATATTTGATATGTACTTTATCAAGTCCTTGTAAAAACAGGCTACATTGCTGAGCAGGTTGCGGATGTGTATAGATCGTATCAATTTGAGCGAGATCGATATTACCATTACCTAATACACAGTGTTTGATCGGATAGGCTAATTCTCCAACTAATGTCAGATCTGTATGCTGTAATAGATCATAAACCTCGTTAATCGATCCTGATGTGGTATTTTCTAATGGCAAAATACCGTAATCTGCCTCACCTTTTTCCACTTTTTGAAAGACTTGATTAAATGATTCACAACTTAATTCAATTAAAGATTCAGAAACGTGCTTTAAAAATTGACGAGAGGCTAAATGTGAATAAGAACCTCGCATTCCTAAAAATGCGACTGAAATACTACTCTCTTTGATTTCATTGAGTTTATTTTGCAAATAATTCTGCTGAGTTAATACAGAATCTTCGATAATTCGTTGGAAAATCTGAGTAACATATTGCGGATCTAGCTGATAATTTTCTGCTTGAGCAAAATTCACCAACTCTTGTAATAATTGTTTCTCACGCTCAACATCACGCAATGGTTTCTGCGTGATCTCTTTACTTCTTACCACATCAAAGGCAAGGCGATGACGCTCTGATAATAATTTGAGTAAATCACGATCGATTTGGGTAATTTGCTGACGAATTTCAGACAGATCTAACGACATTATATTTCCTTCTATGATTTTCATAACAAGCGGTGAGATTTGCAAAATTTTTAGCAAAAACCACCGCTTCTAAAATGTTAATTGATAGCGTATTGAATCGTAACCACAAGGCGTACTTTTTTATCTATTGTACTTGTATCATAACCGCCACCATAATCGCTTGTATCTTCACTCGTTGGTGAAGTTGATTGAATATCAAATGATCCTTGTGATGCTGATTTTAATAACCCGACTTTCACATTACTGGTTTTGGCAAATTCTTCTGCACGCACATAAGCATCTTGTGTTGCTTTGGCAATTAAATCACGCTTAATCGTTTCTAAATTTTCCAAATAATAGTTTGGGCTAGAAAAATCAATGTTCTGATTTTCAGCACGCAAATTCTGAATTTGTGCTAAAGCCTGTTGTAATTTTGACAATTCTTTGGTTGAAATAGTGATAGCTCGTGATGCCACAAATCCATTATGACGAGAACGTTCTTTCCCAAATTCATCAGTATAGTATTCAGTATGGGCAATAACAGAAAGATCGGTAATGGCTCTATCTTGCTCAGTAAATCCTTGCTCTTTTAAAAATTTTACTGCGACATTTAAGCTTTGTTGGTTATTTTTCATCGCTTCAGCATAATCACGCCCCCAAGCTCTGACATAGATAGACCAAGTACCTAAAGTGGCTTTATGCTCTGCTTCTGCTAATCCTTTTACAGTTATCACACCCGTTTGCTAAAAATTTTTAAATTGATGCCCTAAAATAAAGGCTGAAGCCATTAAGCCAACCGCTAAAATAGCACCCAGTATCGCTAAATAACGATATTTGTTTGATTTTGACATAGTCATTTCCTCATAAAAAAACAGTGTGGAATTCTAACGATTTCCTACTCTCTCGACAATCCATTGCAGAAAATAATCTCACTATAATTTTATTGAGAATTGTTATCATATCTGTAAAATACGGAAATTATTTTACTTTGATTAGGAATTTTCGATGAAACTTGCAAAATTATTCGCTTATCTTACCGCTTCCATCACACTATTCAGTACAAACTTAATAGCCCAAGAACGTATTGTCAGTATTGGCGGTGATGTTACTGAGATTATTTATGCGTTAAATGCAGAACAGCAACTCGTTGGACGTGATAGTACCAGTGTTATTCCTGAAAGAGCCAAAAGTCTGCCCGATGTGGGTTATATGCGTCAGCTCAATACTGAAGGGATTTTAGCCCTAAAACCAAATAAAATTATTGCCACTCAAGTAGCACAACCTGCTGTTGTATTTGAACAGTTAAAAGCCGCTGGCGTAACTGTTGAGCAAGTTCCTTTTAAATATTCCGTTGAAAGTGTAGTAGAAAAAATTACTCGTATTGGCGAATTACTCAATAAGCAACCAGAAGCGGCAACTTTAAGTGAAAAATTTACCAATGAGATGAAAATGGTGGATAGTTCACCACGCAATGTAAAAGTACTCTTTATTCTAACTCGTTCAGGACACAATCAAATGGTTGCAGGGGCTGATACCGTTGCAGATAGTGCAATCAAACTAGTTGGTGCAAAAAATGCAATGGGCAATGCGGCTCGTTTTGTACCGATTTCACAAGAAGGCGTTATTGCGGCTAATCCGGATTTAATCGTACTGACATCATTAGGTGTCGATAGCCTTGGCTCAGTTGATAAACTTTGGGAATTACCTGGTATTGCTCACACAACAGCAGGTAAGAAAAAACAAGTTGTTGTCGTTGATGATATTGCTTTTTTAGCCTTTGGTTTAACGATTCCACAAGAATTACACAAAATGCGTCAAGCAGTTGAAAAGGCTAGCCAGTAATGAACAAATCCCGTTGGCTTATCGCATTAGCAATACTGCTATTGCTAACAATGTTAATTGCTTCAAATATCGGGGCATTATCGCTCACTTGGCACGATTTATGGCACGCTAATATTGACGACAGCCAGTGGCAAATTTGGCTAAACATTCGAGTGCCACGCATTCTGTTAGCCATTGTTGTGGGATTAGCACTTGCTGTTTCTGGAACGCTTTTTCAGGGGTTATTCCATAATCCGATGGCAGATCCTGCTTTAATCGGCGTAAATAGTGGTGCAGCGTTAGCGGTGGGCATTTCCATTATGTTACCGAATTTGCTGCCTAGCGCTCTAGGGTTATATAGCACAATGATTGCGGCATTTATTGGCAGTGTTATTGTTTCAAGTTTAATTTACTTTCTTAGCTATCGCTCACAAGCGTCAGTGAGTAAATTACTGCTTGCAGGAATTGCAGTAAATGCTCTTTGTTTCTCTATCGTTGGTATCCTCACCTATATTAGTAATGATCAACAATTACGCCAATTTAGTCTATGGACAATGGGTAGTCTTGGGCAAGCACAATGGGAGCCTGTTATTATTGCAAGTTGTGTTATTTTACTGACCGCTTGTTATGCTCTCACGCTCGCGAATAAACTAAACTTACTGCAACTTGGTGATGAAGAAGCTCATTATCTTGGGGTAAATGTAATTCGTCTGAAAAAACAACTGATTTTACTTGGTGCGTTATTAGTAGGATCAGCTGTTGCGGTTAGCGGTGCGATTGGCTTTATCGGCTTAGTCATTCCCCATTTAGTTCGTTTTAAATTTGGTGCGGATCATCGTTGGGTTTTACCAGCCTCTGCACTCTGTGGTGCTATTCTACTGCTTGTTGCTGATACCTTAGCAAGAACAATGGTTTCTCCTGCTGAATTACCTGTTGGAATGATAACTAGCTTTATCGGTGCACCTTATTTTCTTTGGCTTGTTATTCGCTATCGTGAGGGAACAAAATGAGTTGCAAATTTTCCCCTAAATCTGACCGCTTGTTCTTTGCCGAAAATATAGGCTTTGAAATCCAAGGTAAAACCTTATTACAAAATATCAACCTAGAACTTAAACAAGGCACAATCACTATGTTGATAGGCCCAAATGGTGCTGGGAAATCAACGCTAATGCGTTTACTTTCAGGTTATCTCACGACAAACACTGGGCAGTGCATTTTCCAACAAAAAAATCTGAATGATTATTCCCCAATGGAATTAGCCCAACAACGTGCTGTAATGCGTCAGCACAGCCAGTTAAACTTCCCATTTTCTGTTGAAGAAGTGATTAGAATGGGAGGCTACCACCGCCGAGCAAAAGAGATTGAACAATATCTTCCCGAAGTCATCGCTAAAACAGATTGCCAAGTATTGCTCAATAAATCTTATCGGCAGCTTTCAGGTGGTGAACAACAACGTACACAACTTGCTCGAGCGTTATTACAATTATGGCAAGAAGATATGTCGGGAAAACTACTCTTTTTAGACGAGCCTACATCTGCTTTCGATTTACACCACCAACAGCAGTGTTTACGTTTAATGCGAGAACTTTGTGATCAGAAAGGGTTAACGGTTTGTTGCATTCTGCACGATCTCAATTTAGCCTCGTTATATGGCGATCACATAATATTACTTGCCGAACAAAAGATCCAAGCACAAGGTAGCCCAGAAGAAATTCTTACCGAAAACGCTATTCAACAATGGTACAAAGCCGATATTGCTATTCACCCTCACTATGCCACTAATAAGCCCCAAGTAGCGTTTAAGCGATAAAAATGCACAATTATTAGAATAAAAACTTATAAAAACTTGCATAAGCTCGCAAAAGAAATATAATTGATAACTATTATCATTTTATTTTGTAAAATATTATGTGGGTAAAAAAATTCTTGTTATTAGTGAGTTGTAGCTTATTTATTATGGGTTGCCAACAATCCGTAAAAGAAGTTAATGCTGACAAATTAGGTAAAATTGTTGATTTAAAAACGGGGCAAACATTTACGCCTGTTCAATGGCTAGAGAGTGTTGCTTCTCAGCAACATCTACTAGTCGGAGAAAAACACGATAATCTCTCTCATCACCAAGCACAATATTGGCTAATTGATCAACTTAACCAAAAACGTAAACAAGGTGCGTTGCTGTTAGAAATGCTAAGGGTAGATCAACAGCCTTTAGTCGATCGTATCGCAATGGATTTTGCAAAATATCGTTCAAATCTTACCGCTTCTTTGAACTGGCAAGCGAGTTGGCAATGGGATCTTTATCAGGATATTGTTCAGCACCCATTTGAACACCAGTACGCTTTAGTTGCAACAAACCTAACCAAAGATGAAGTTTCTCAATTATTGCGAGGAGCAGAGCCACTCAAAGGATATGTTTCTACGGATAAAAAAGTAAAGCAACAACTCGCCGACATTATTATTCATAGCCATCAATGCGAATGTGATGCAAATGAGCCACATATTCAAAAAATGGTAGAAGTTCAGCAATTCAGAGATCGCCGAATGGCTGAAAAACTATTGAAAAGCCATACACCAAATATATTGATTGCAGGCAATCATCATATCAACCGCCAATATGGCGTTCCAAAACATTTAGCTGATTTATCACCTAATCAAAAATTTACTACGATTTTATTATCAGATAAAAATCATACATATACCCAAGCAGATAGTGATTATGTTTGGATACTTTCTGAATAAGGATAATTAAATGAATTTTAAATCATTATTTTTTATTTTAAGTTTATTGTTTAGTTTAAATAGTGTTGCTAATACTGTACCAACAGCAACATTACCGTTAGATCTTTCTCCACAAACATTATATGAAAATGCACATATTGTAGTAAAAGCAGTTATTTGGATTTTAATTATCTGCTCCATTATTACTTGGACGATTTTTATATTTAAAACTGCTCAAGTTGTTTCTGCATTAGCAAAAATTAAAAAGTCAATCACACTTATTAGTCCAAACCAGTCTTTTATTGAAATAAAGAAAAATCTAATAAACAAAAACAAATTAAATGAGCTGGTTAATGAAATTGAACAAGAAATTCATTCGTCTGACAACTATTATGATCGTGATTTAATTGAGCGAATTGAATATCGCTTACTCCATAAAATAAAACAGATGAGCCAAAAAATGCGTTACGGTATTAGCCCACTTGCAACCATTGGATCTGTCGCTCCTTTCATTGGCTTATTTGGTACGGTATGGGGCATTATGAATAGCTTTATTGGTATTGCACAAACGCATACAACTGATCTCTATGCTGTCGCACCTGGTATTGCAGAAGCCTTATTTGCAACAGCATTAGGTCTGGTAGCCGCTATTCCTGCGGTTATTATTTATAACCTATTTATCCGATATATTCAGCATTATAGTGATCAACTTGCTTATTCAAGTGCTATTTTACAGCTCGTTATTCGCCGTGAAATTTCTCAATCTATACAAGGAAAATAAAATGGCGATGAAATTAAATAATGATGATGAGCAACAAGAAATGAGTGAAATTAATGTTACCCCTTTTATTGATGTAATGTTGGTATTACTTATTATCTTTATGGCAACAATTCCTTTAGCAACAGTTAATATTCCTATTAATTTGCCAGCAAGCTCAGCTAATGAGCAGAAAAATGAAGGTACACCAATCATTTTAAGCTTAAATGCAGATAATCAGCTTTATTTATCGAATGAATTGATTAGTTTTGAAAATATCAATGAGAAATTAGAAATTGCAACTCAAGGTAATAAAGAAACAGTCATATTTTTCCGTATTGATAAAGAAGTTAAATATGATTTAGTAATGCAACTAATGAGCCAATTACGCCTATCAGGATATTTAAAAGTAGGTTTAATGGGAATAAACCAAACAAATTAAAAATAAGAGTTTTATGTTTTCATTTTATCAGAAACCCATTATTAAATGGTTCAGTGCTTTTATATTATCCATTCTGTTTCATTTACTATTCGGTTACTACTATTTTTATAAAAAAGAAATCACGATAAATGAGCTTGTTGCTTCCGCTGTTATTGTTGATTTTTCAGATCCGCCACAATCTATTGTGATTAGTAGCGAGCTACCTGTTGGTCCAACACAACAAATTTCTACGGAAACCACAATAGAAGAGCCAGCAGAATCTAAAGCAGAGCCTGAAATAGAAGAAGAGCTTGTTATTGAAGAACCGACTCCACCAGAAGTAGAGCCTGAAATTGTAGTAAAACAGCAAAAAGAAACAAAAACAGTAAAGCCAGAAAAAGATAAACCCAAAGCTATTGAGAAAGTAAAAAAAGAGCCTAAACCTAATAAACATAGAGAAGCTAAAAAACAACCTAAAGAGAAGAAAACCTTGCCTGTTGCAGATAAAGAATCACCCGCAGGGAGTAATGTTGCAACCGCCCCCCCTTCGGGAAACAGTAATAAGATTGCTTCAAATTTTAATAGCAGTAGCCGAGGAACAAGTTTAGAAATTAATTGGAAAGCCTTAGTAAAAAGCCATTTAGAAAAACGTTTACGCTACCCAGAACAAGCACTACGCAAACGTTGGAAAGGAAAACCCGTCATTCAAATTATATTAGATAGTAAAGGAAATGTACTGAGTTCTACGGTAATTAGTAGCAGTGGTAAAGAAAGTTTTGATCGTGAAGCAATTGATAACGCTAAACGCTCTTCGCCTTTACCACAGCCACCTGCTGATTTACTGCAAAACAACAAAATATCAATCAATATTCCGATTAATTTTGATTACGATAATTATCGACAATAAAAGCTCTAGGAGGCTATATGAAACTTAAACTTACCCCAATTGCATTCATTATTCTTGCAACTTCATTAACAGCTTGCTCTGGTGGAAGTAATAAATCAACACCTGTGGCTGAAAGTCCGAAGATAGATATTGCTCCTGATAATCAGGATAAAGAGAAAAGCGAAAACGCTTCGCTCAATAATGCAAATAGAAACGATATTGAGTATGCTTTAGATAAAACTAAAACAGTAAAATGGCGTCAGCTTACTGCCTTTTTACCGTCATCTGAAACCAGTGCGGATAATCCATTAGGAACTAGTGGTAAAATGTCTCAGGAAGGTTCTGCTGCCTATATTGATGGTGATTTACGTTATTCCGATAATGGCGTAGCGAGGGACTTGCGTAAAAATCAAAACGAGACCGATTATGATCCTTCATTTTTAACCAAAGCCGAAATTAATCCACATAAGCTACAAAGTTTGGCTATCAAAAATGGGGCAGGTCAAACAGTAATGAGAACGCATTTTGTAAATCAAACGTACTCATCGTATCTTAGTTTCAAAGCAGAAGCTCCTTTTACCTCCTCAGATGAAGATGGTAAAGTAGTGAAAGCTCTTGATGCTCCTACGGCTTATATTGCCGTGCCAACAAAAGCGGACAAAGCGATTTTAGATCGAAAAGTAAAAGCAACTTATAAAGGCCACACTATCGGTAACCAAAAACGTGAAAATAATCACTTTACATTAGGGGACATTACACTTAATGCGGATTTTTCAACAATGAAAATCAGTGGTGAAATTACTAACCGTAATGACGAATTACTACGTGGTAGAGCTCAATATGAAGGTGCTGGTTGGAAAGGATTTACTACAGACCCTAAAGAAGTGGATGAAGGCTATACCACTCTGATATCAGAGGCGAAAATGGCAGAACGTGAAGAACAACATAGGACTCTAGGTGTTAGATTACTTCCTGCTGATATTAAAATTGCTAATGGTGTTATTGGGTTTAAGAGTGAAGATAAAGGCCTAGAATTTAAAGCTCTTAATGGTGAATCTGTTACAACAGGTGGATATTCTGGTGTTTTTGCTGGCCCTGAGGCACAAGAAGTCGTAGGGAAAATAGAAAGTGGTGAAAATTTCATTAGCTTTGGTGCAACAGAGGTACAGAAATAATGAAACTCAATAAACTTTCATTACTTGTTAGCTATGCATTGCTGGGGATTACCCCAGCAATAGCAGACACATCGCCAGTGTTAATTGATGAAATTAATGTATCGGGGCAAGTCGGTGATCAAAAAGCAGACAAAGCCTTTACTAAAGCAGGGGGAATTGCAATTCGAGGTGAAGAAAAGCAACTTCAATCTTTAGACAGTGTTGTACGTGCTTTACCTGGTACTTATACGAATATTGACCCTGTGCAAGGTACTGTTACTGTTAATATTCGTGGAATGGCTGGGCTTGGTAGAGTTAATACCGTAGTTGATGGTGTGCCACAAACCTTTTTTGGTACATCCGCTAATGGTGATCGCCGTTTCCACGATGAAGATGGTGGGCTACCACCAAGCAGCCAACACGGAACAATGATTGATCCAAATTTTTTAACCGAAGTGAGCATCAATAAAGGTTTTTCAACTGGCTCTCAAGGGGTAAATGCTCTAGCAGGAAGTGCCTCATTTAAAACGCTTGATGTCGATGATGTTATTTTCAAAGGAAATAAAATCGGTATTCGCTCTAAATTTAGTTATGGTACCAATGCTTTAGGCTATAACGGAATGTTAGCTCTTGCAGGTAAAACGAATGCATTTAGCTCCACAGGAAGTGTAGGCGGATTATTTGCTTATAGCCAACGCAAAATAGGTTCAAATTATAAACGTGGTGATGGTAAATATGCGAAAGAAAATGCTTATGCCAAAAGAATGGATCAACGCCCTGAATCTTGGTTAGCTAAAATTGAGCTATTACCTACTGATCAACACCGAATTTTACTTTCTGCAAGGGATTACCACAGCAATATTGGTGGAAGGGATATTCAAAATAAAAATTACAGTCTAAATTACCACTACACACCAGATTCTGATTTAATCGATCTAGAGCTATTAGTTTCAAGTACCAAAAACAATCAAAAATATGATCAGGAATCTGCTTTATGGGAATTAACGGATGCCTCTACAATCAATAAATCTGACTATGTTGATTTAAAAAATACGAGCAACTTTAATTTTTGGAACAGTGAATTGACAGCAACTTTAGGAACAAGTTACTTCAATAACAAATACACCCGAAAAGCAAAAGGCAAGAATCAAGATAATTTTGATTACACTCCTTTTGCCCCTACTGGAAAACAAGGAATTGCAAGCGTTTATCTTAATACTCAGTGGAAAAAATCTCTTTATACTTTAGATGGTGGATTAACCTACACTTACTCCAATTTTAAAGGTTTTAAACCTGCTTGTGGCACTGTTGGAGAATATACTATTCCGTGTTTCCCTCAAGGTGCTTATAACATCAATATGGTCAATTACTATGTTGATCCATCCTTGATGTTATCTGCTGATATTAATGAATGGTTTAATCCATTTATCAGTTATAGCCGTAGTACTCGAATGCCCAATATCCAAGAGGTCTTTTTCAATAATGAGAGTGGTGGCTCAATGAACCCATTCTTACGCCCAGAAAAAGCACAAACCTATCAGATTGGTTTTAATACCTTCAAACATAATTGGCTTACAGATACAGATAAATTAGGTATAAAGCTACTTTACTATCGTAGTAAAATTAAAGACTTTATTACCTCTGAATCATTTTATATTTCTAATTCAGGGCAATTTACACAAGATATAAATGATGTTGGCAGTGGTAGTTTCCATTCTCAAGTATCTATTAATTCCCTTAAACCTGTTAAAACAAGCGGTGTGGAATTGGAATTAAATTACGATAGTGGAAAATACTTTGGACGATTATCTTATAGCTATGAAAAAACATCACAGCCAATCGGCGTACAAAGCTCTAATGATGGCTTTGGTTTTGGTGATATTTATGAATTACCAAAACACTATGCGACTTTAGACCTTGGCGCTAGACTATTAGATAAGAAATTAACACTGGGTAGTATTATTAAATACACTCAAAAAGTGAAAAGAATTAGTCCAAAAGGTATTAATGCAGGTACGAATGATAAAATAGAAACTCAAACGATACCGCAAAACCCAATGATTGTGGATATTTATGCTAACTATGAAATCAATAAAAATTTCAGCTTAAGAGCAAGTGTTCAAAATCTATTTAATTCACTTTATATTGACCCACTAAATAGTCAAAATGCAACACGCTCACAATTTGTAGGCGATGGTAGAGGCGGAGAAGCTTATACTTATACAAATTATGCTCGTGGCCGCACCTATATTATTGGTGGTGAAATTAGATTCTAAGCATATTCCCTTTATTCTGAATAAAGAATAAAGGGATATTTTATTACAAAAAATGAACATTAAATATTATTTACCTTTAATTTATTTATTACCAACCTCTATTTTAGCTCAGCACCCGAATACAGCTATTGATAGGGAATTAAAAGTGGCTATACCTAAACTCACAGAATTATCTGCAACTATTTCGGAGAATAAAGAAGATTATTCAACGGAAATCAATGATGAACAATTGGCAGATAATCCTAATTTAATTTCGCATTTTCTAAATTTAGCCATTGATCAAAGACAGGAAGTGCTAATTCCTAAACTTATAGAGATGTATAGAAAACATCCACAACGAGATCTTATTCTCGTTGATTATGCTCAAGGTGCTTATTTACACTCCATTCAAGAATACAAAAAAGCGATTCAATTATATGCTAACCTTTTAGAAAAACATCCTTACTTAGATAAGGTAAGATTTAAACTTGCTCAGTGGTTATTTGAAGATAGTCAATTACATAATGCAAACGAACAATTTAATCAATTAAAAAACAAAAATCTTCCAGTCTTTGTCAATAATCAAATTTATTTATATCAAAATTCGATTAAAGAAAGACAAGATATAAATTTAAATGTTAAATTTAGTTATATTAAAGATGACAATATCAATAATGCATCATCAGAACCTTATATCTATATTGGTTCAACAAAATTTAAGAAAACAGAATCCTCACTACCACAAAAAGCAGAAGGAATACAATATCATCTAAACGTAAGTAAAATTCATAATATTACCAACAATCATAATTTATATATCGAAAATGAATTGGATGGAAAATATTATTGGAATAATAAAAAGTATAATGATATCAATAATACATTTTATTTGGGATATCAATATCAAGATTCTAATAGGCGACTTGCGTTTTTACCTTATTATGAAAAAAGATGGTATGCTCAAAAGCAATATAGTAATGAAAGTGGTGTTCGTTTGGAATTTGATAGAAGATTATCTAATCAATGGCAATTTTCTACCAGCTCTGAATTTGCCCAGACGAGTTATAAAAATAGTAATCTAAAACGAAATAAACAGTTATATTCTGGAACACTCGTTCATCGACTTTCACCTAAAACAGTTCTATATTTAGGTTCAGATATATTATTTGAAAATACACAACAAAAAAGAGATAGTTCAAATAGATATTCATTAAGATTTGGTGCATCATCTCAAATAAAAAATTTATTTTCTACCCAAGTAACATTACAAGTAGCGAAACGCTATTTCAAAGGTAATGATCTTTTTGTTGCGAAAAAACGTAAAGATACTGAATGGAATTTTTCAGCAACTATATGGAAAAAAGAATGGAATTTATGGGGTATAATACCTAAATTAAATTACCGATATCAAAAAATTGATTCAAATATTCCTGAATTTTTCTCATTTGATAAGCATCAATTGAATTTATTCTTTGAAAAAGAATATTAGGGATATATGGAATATAAATAGTTAATTTTTAGGGAGAAAAATTTGTTTATTAATTTATTCTCCCTAACTCTTAAATTGCAAACCAAATACTGATACTTTCGTAAATCAAACGTATCCCGAACAGTATAAAAACTACTCCCGCAATATTGTCTAAATAATGGTTATATTTAGCATAGAATTGTCGGATTTTCTGATGTGAAAAAAGAATAGCGACAATAAAAAAATACACCAAAGCACTCCCAACTAATATAAGCAAGACTAAAAGAATATCGCTGAGTTGAGCTAAATTTGATACATAACCTGCGAGTACACTACTAAAAAAGACGACAATTTTGGGATTGGCGAGATTGATCATCAAACCACCTAGAATTTCTTTCCAAGCAGAACTCTTACTATGGCTGGTTTTGTCATTGGCTAATTTGGCATTTTTAGTAATTTGTACCATTTTGATACCGTTATAAGCTAAATAGCTACCGCCAAAGAGCATTAAAATGTATTGAAATGATGGTAAGGTTTTGTTCAAAAAGGCTAATCCAAAAAGGACTAATAGAGACCAAAAAGCGACACCAATGCTGATTCCAATTGCGGCAAGTAGTGCATTTTTACGGGTATCGCTCATTGCTTTGCGGCTAACATAGAAGAAATCTGGTCCAGGGCTGATTAAGCCTACTAACTGTACGATGAATATTGTCCACATATTAGAAAACCCAATAAATGAGATAGAGTGAAATTAAACTATAAATTGCTGCTAGAATGTCGTCAAACATAATACCTAGGCCGCCTTTTAATTGTTGATCAAAATAGCGGATAGGGTAAGGCTTGATAATATCAAATAGACGAAAGAATAAAAACGTTAAAATATAGTAGATCCAATTATATTCGGGTAAACAGATAAATAAGCAGAAAATCGCAACAATCTCGTCCCACACAATCCGCCCATCATCGTGTACGCCAAGATCTTGGCTTGTTTTTTCACAAAGATAGCAACCTAAAATAAAGGATATGCTTGATAATACGACAAAAAATAAAGGGGAAGCGGTGAGATACCATAAAAAAATTGCAAGTAGTAGCCCAACGAGCGAGCCCCAAGTACCTGGTGCAGGTTTAATTAATCCGGAACCGAAACCAACGGCAAGAAAATGAATAGGATTTTTTAAGTTGATGTTCATAATTAACGAAAATGGTCAAAGCCTATCTGCTTAGGTAAAGGAATTGTCTTACCTTGATTGAGTAAACGAATATTCTCTGCTGATTGAGAAGTTATTTTACCGATACAGTAACAATTTAACTGTTGTACTTTTAGCATATTCTCAAAATCTATTTGTTTATTTTCAGGAATAGTAAAACAGAGTTCATAATCTTCCCCACCTGTTAAGGCGAAGTTGATTGCTTGGGAATGAGAATATTCCGTTTGTATTGCTTGTGATAGCGGTAGTTTATCCACTTCAATCTCCGCACTGCATTGGCTATGGCTTAATATGTGTGAGAGATCGGCAAGTAGGCCATCAGAAATATCAATCGCACATTGGCTGTAATCTAATAATAACTTACCTAACGTAACACGAGGTGTGGGTTTTAAATGACGTTGAAGTAAATAGTGTTGTGCTGAATTAAATTCAGATGATTTTGGATTTAGTAATAAATCCAAACCTGCGGCACTATCGCCCAAATAACCCGAAGCATAGATTAAATCATTTACCTTGGCTTGATGACGAAATAAGCCTTGTTGTTGTGGAATAAAACCTTGTGCGGTAATGGTTAATGATAGATGCCCTTTAGTCGTATCACCACCGATTAGTTCGACATCATATTCATCAAGAATTTGGAATAGCCCTTGGCTAAAAAGGGATAGCCAGTGGTGATCGCACTTAGGGAGTGTTAGGGCAAGAGAAACCCAACGTGGTGTTGCACCCATTGCGGCTAAGTCACTTAAATTAACGGCAATCGCTTTATAAGCTAAATCGGCAGGGCAAATATCAGCCAAAAAATGCGTGTCGCAGACGAGAGTATCTGTGGTTATTGCAAGACGATGATGAGCAGGAACTTGTGTTACCGCACAATCATCGCCAATAGCAAGTAAAACATCTGTACGATCTAACCGCTTATTGCGGATAAAATACTGCTTAATCAGATCAAACTCGCCCATTTTATCACTCTATTTGCGACCCAATGCAGGAGCTAATTTATCTAAAATACCATTAACATATTTATGGCTATCATCAGAGCCAAATACTTTAGCAACTTCAATTCCTTCATTGATCACAACTTTGTAAGGTACATCTAATTCAAACTGTAATTCATAGCCAGACAAACGCAAGATAGTGCGTTCGATTGGATCCACTTCATTTTCCGCACGATCTAAATAAGGACGGAGTGAGTGATCAATTGCATCAATATTTTCTACTGTTCCACGCAATAATTTACGGAAATATGGCATATCCACGCCATTCATATCTTGATCAGTAACAAAAGCTAATTCAACTTGTTCAATACTATTTTGTGAAATATACCAAGAGTAAAGGGCTTGTACAGCACATTCTCTTGCTCTACGGCGTGGGGAAACTTTCATAAAACCTCAGGAATATAATGTGTAAAATGGTTTGAATAACATACCGCTTGCTTAGGCTTTTTACCTTATTGGCTCGTTATTCAAAATAGCCGAGCATTCTAGCATATTCCCTATTATTTTTGTTTAGATTTCTTATTATCTAACTGAATTGGTGGTGATTTTATAATGTGTGGCGTAACAAAAATAACCAATTCTCGTTTAGATATTTTATCTCTACTTTGGCTAAAGAGATGTTTAAGAACAGGAATACTGCCTAATACGGGTACTTTATCTTCGCCTTTAGTGATTAAATGTTGGAATACCCCACCAAGTACAATGGTTTCACCATCTTTAGCAAAGACTTGCGTTTTTAACTCTTGTTTATCTATTGTGGTTAAAGCACTGAAACCATTTTGAGTATTAGGTGCATTTTGGGTAACAACCATATCTAACAAGACTTGATTATGCTCAGAAAGATGAGGGGTAACTTCAAGCCCTAATACCGCTTCTTTAAATTCTACGTCAGTCGTTTCTGACTTCTTATCATAAATCGCATAAGGAATTTCAGTACCTTGTTTAATACTTGCTCCTTTCTTATTTGTCGTGAGTAAGCGTGGGCTTGCAATGATTTCAATACTATTTTCTCGCTCTAAAGCGGTTAATTCAAGATCTAACATTCGACTATTGATCGTTGCAACTTGTAGTACGGCAGATGCGGCATTACTGACAGGAAAATTTACATTTAAGTTATTGGTGGCTAAATTGTTTCCTTCTAATGAACCTGCAAATTTATGATGGTTGTCGGCTGGAGAAAACATTCCCCATCTAACCCCCAATTCTTTAAGATTTTCACTACTGATGGTCACAATTCTGGCTTCAATCGCAATTTGTTCAGTCGGAGCATCAAGCTGTTTAATAAGTTGTGTGATATTTTTAATAGAAGAAAGTGTGTCTTTAATAATGATGCGGTTACTGCGATCATCAAAATGAAGATAACCATTCTCAGATAATAGATTTCCTGCACCTTTAGTAATAGAATCAATGACTTCAGATGCTTTGGCATAATAGAGTTTAATGCTTTTGGTCGTTAGTTTGGGTAAGATTGGGCGATTATTCTCGATATTATGATCCGTAATAGAAGGAATAGCTAAGTTTTCATTTTTATGAGTAATAAAGTAAATGCTATCTTCTTTTTTAATGTGCAACTGATTTATTTTACTTATACTATTAAGTATTTTGTCAAAATCACTATTTTCAATGCGTAAAGTAATATTATGATTAATATCATTTTCGATGGCAATATTTTTATCTAATTCATTTGCCATAAAGGTTAGTGTTTCTTTTATAGGTGCGTCTTTTAACCTAAGTGATATATTTTCTGCACTAATAGGTAAAGAGATAAATAAGAGTATCCAAAAAATTTTCATAGTTTCTCCTACATTCTAATCGTTATTCTATTTGGTTGAATACAGTTATTGCTATTTTTCCAGTTAATATAATCAACTTTTTTCAAATTGATCTTTTCTATTTGAATGGCATCATCAAGAATTAATTGATTTTCTTTTAGGGCAGTAATGCGGTTTTCTTTATCTGAAAATAATGCAGTAAAAGTATTTTGTTGCTGTAATACACCAATAAATTTTAGGTCATTAAAAGGTATAGAAAGATAAACGGGTTCTGTGTTTTTATCTTTTAAACAAGCGGGCATTTCCCATTGTTTTTTTGTATCTTGGTTTGCTTCAGTATTGGCTACCTGCTCTTGTTCTTTTTCATTATTTTCATTATCCGCATAAAAAGGATCTGCATAAGACAAGGTAGGAATGATAGAGAATAAAATAACGACTATTTTTTGCATAATAACTCCTAATTAGTCAGTAATTTGTAATATTGCATATAGCTGAACTAAATTTTGGCGATGGATTTTAGATAAGCTAATTTCTTTATAGGCTAAATTAGGTATTTCTTGTAATTGCAGTAATACTAAACTTAACGGCATCGCTTGATGGTGTACAGTAATCACTATTTGCTTTTCATCAATATTCCATTGTAGTTGTTCTATTTTTATTTTATGTTCAGAAAAAATTTGTTTAATCGCTTGGTTTATGTTTGAAATATTGTCTTTAAAATGGGTGCTATTAGATCTTTGACTTAATGTATTTAATAATTTCGTTTGTTGGTTAAGATCTTGTATTAAAGCAGATTTTTTATCTTCTTTTAGGCTATTCTCAGATTGAGCGAAGCAATAAAAAAGAGTTGGTATTAGCGTAAGTAAAATAAAAATGATTACTACACAATAGAGCAATCTTGTTTGAATAAAATGAAAACAAGAATAAAGGTAGTGATGCGGTTGTAGATAAATATTCATTAGCCAATTTTTCATCTGCTATCCTTGTAAATCAATAATTATTTGAAATGAGAGTAGATTATCTTCACGAGTATATAAGTGTGTGATTTGGTAATTGGTATTCTCTTGTTTAAGTTGTTGTTCAATTAACATAAATTGTTCCTGATTTTTTACTTTACCTATGATTTTTATCTTTGTATGGTTATCTATATATATTTGTATGATTTCAAGTGTTCCTTTTTCTTTGAAGTTGTTTAGATATTGATTTAAGAAATAAATGTGTTCTTTTTTAATAGATTGATTATTTGTAATTGCATTTTGTTTGAGTTTTTCTATGTTGTTTTGTGTTTGAGTGATTTTATTTTCTATTTCAGTAATTTCATTGTTAAGTAGTCTATTTTTATACTGTATATCTTGATGTTGTAAGATAATAAATATAGTTATAATTGATAAGGCAATAAATATTGCAATGATAATAATAAGATTGCGAATACTCATCTTAACCCATTGATGTTGGTTATAACCATTTAAATTGATACCTTGCCATTCCATAAACTTGCTCCTAATGCAATTAAATAAAGTTTTTTATCAGGGGTATTTTCAGGGAAAGAAAGTTTATCAATATCTATATCCTGTATCTGCTTGATATTTTCTGTTTTAATTTCTGAATTATTTAAGAGTAATGCTCCCCTTAAATAGCAGAATAATTCATTATCTAAAATTATATTTTCTTTAGATAAAAATGGTTCTGCATACGATTTTCGTAATGCATAGATAGTGCTTTTTATTCGATTGTTATTTTCTTCTTGATTGAATTTCACATCAAAATAGATCTGAGAAACAGCGATTGGCAGTGTTTGTTTTAGAATTTGAATAACCTGTTTATACTGTTCCTGTGAATTAAAATGAGCGGGGAAATAAACAGTTTTCTGCCAAATATAATGATTTGGAATAGGGGTAATAATGGTAAATTTTTCTGGTGAACCTACCGCTTGTTTGACTAGTTCATCAATTTGTTCAGCCATCGAATATGACGTGCAATTATTCTGCCAAATAATTTGGTATTGCTGATTTTTATTTATGCAACAACAGAGTAGATTTTCATTGTAACTAATACCTATTCGCAAATAGGTATGGGTACTATCTGTATTTGAGCGTTTAAATTTATTCAGTATCATAAGATTAATTACATTAAGTTGTGATTAAAACAGCTTTTTGTCGATTTTTGGCTTATAATTGCCAACTGTTTCGATGGGTTTACGTTATATTTACCGTAAATTCAGGTTTAGTCATTTAGTAAAAGAGAATTTTTCGATGAAGATCGCAAAAATCATATTGGGTTCCTTACTGACACTCGCCATTTTAGGTTGTGTTGCAGTAGGCGTGATCTATTTTCATTTCAAGGCAGATTTACCGAATGTTAATTCGCTAAAAAATGTGGAATTGCAACAACCTATGCAGATTTTTACCGCAGATGGTAAATTGATTGGCGAAGTAGGTGAAGAACGCCGTATTCCAGTAAAACTAGCGGATATTCCACAACCTTTACTTGATGCTATTTTAGCAACAGAAGACAGCCGCTTTTATGAGCATAAAGGCGTTGATCCAAAAGGTATTCTTCGTGCTGTTTGGCGTTCATCACAAGGAGATACACAAGGGGCGAGTACTATTACACAGCAATTAGCTCGTAATTTCTTTTTATCGCCAGAACGAACAATTGAACGTAAGATTAAAGAAGCAATTTTAGCTTTAGAGATCGAGCAAAATTTAACGAAAGATGAAATTTTAGAACTCTATTTAAATAAAATTTATTTAGGTTATCGCTCTTATGGGGTTGCAGCTGCAGCTAAGACTTACTTTGGTAAAAAACTCAATGAATTAACGTTGTCGGAAGTGGCAATCATTGCCGGCTTACCAAAAGCACCATCAACGATGAATCCACTATATTCAATAACTCGATCAGAAAAGCGTAGAAATATAGTATTAGGACGAATGTTAGAAGTTGGAAAAATTACACGACAGCAATATGAGCAAGCTAAGGCTGAGCCAATCGTTGCAAAATTCCACGGTTCTTCTTTAGAGTTTAGAGCGGATTATGTTACAGAAATGATTCGACAAGAGATGGTTAAACGTTATGGTGAAGAAGTTGCTTATACTCGAGGTTTTCAAGTTTATGCTACAGTTTTGTCGGCAGATCAGCAAGAAGCACAAAATTCATTGCGTAATAATTTGATTGCTTATGATCGCCGACACGGTTGGCGAGGAGCTGAAAAATTGTGGACAGCAGCAGATAGTGCTTGGGACGAAGAGAAAATTATTGAACATTTAAGTAAATTACCACATTCAGAGCCTTTTATTGGAGCAGCTGTTCTAAAAGTAAATAAGGATAGTGCTAATATTATGTTGGCTAATGGAGATAAAGCGGTATTGAAATTAGCTGGAATGCGTTGGGCTAGAAAATTCATCAATGATTCGGCTCAAGGCAGGCAGCCTAACAGTGTAAAAGAAGTTATCAATGTTGGGGAACAAATTTGGGTCCTGCAAGATAGCAAAGGAAATTGGGAGTTAGGACAGATTCCCGATGTGAATTCAGCATTAGTTTCTTTAAATAGTGATAATGGGGCTATTGAAGCTGTTGTCGGTGGGTTTAGTTTTGAACAAAGTCGTTTTAATCGTGCAACACAATCATTGGTTCAAGTAGGATCATCAATTAAGCCATTTATTTATGCTGCTGCTTTAAATAAGGGTTTGAGTTTAGCAACTATTTTAAGTGATGAGCCTATAACTATTACGAAGCCAGGACAAAAAGCTTGGAGTCCTAAAAATTCACCTAATATTTATGAAGGTTCGCTACGTTTACGTGTAGGTTTAGGTAAGTCGAAGAATGTAATGATGGTAAGAACTGTGCAAATGGCTGGTGTTGATTATGTGGCAGATTATTTACAGCGTTTCGGCTTTGAGCGTGAACAATATCAAGCAACAGAAGCTCTAGCGCTTGGTGCAGCATCATTTACACCTTTAGAAATGGCTCGTGGCTATGCAGTGTTTGATAATGGTGGCTATTTAATCGAACCTTATATTATTGATCGAATTTTAGATAGTAATGGTAATGAGTTATTTAAAGCTAATCCAGCAGTGGCTTGCTTGGAATGCAATGATATTCCTGTTATCTATCCAGAACCTGAGTATTTCAATTTTGTAAAAGTTACCCAAGAATCAGAAGCTCAATTAGCTAAAAACAGCAGTGTTATCGTTGCTGAAGATGTTCAAGATGTTATTCCAGAGTTAGAAATTGATGTTGCTAAAAAAGAAGATGCTCCAAATTTAATGGCAGATGCTGAAGCTACAACCAAAGGAGTACATTATGCTCCTAGGGTTATGAGTGGTGAAATCGCTTTTCTAATGAGAAGTGCTTTAAATACAGCCATTACTGGAGAGCCAAGCCAAGGTTGGAAAGGAACAAGTCACAGTATTGGAAATACGATCAAACGCAAAGATATTGGGGGGAAAACAGGAACCACCAATAATGCGAAAGTAACTTGGTATGCGGGTTTTGGAGCCAATATAGTTACTACTATCTATGTGGGATTTGATGATAATAAACGTGATTTAGGGAGAGGCGAAGCTGGTGCCAAAACTGCGTTACCTGCTTGGATTAGCTATATGAAAGTAGCACTCAAAGATAAAGCGGAAAGAAAAGAGCAGCTGCCTCCAAATATTATTGAAGTTAAAATAGACGCTAAGAGCGGATTTTTAGGCAATAGCTTTAGCGAATATTTTATTAAAGGTACTGAACCAACGAAAAAGTATATTGTTGAAAAGGCTTACAGTGAACCTTATTCAATAAGTAATGATCCGATGTTAAAACAAGCACCTAATAACTATAGTAAAGAATTATTCTAAATTAACGGATAATTAGCTTGTTTAGGTTGAAAAGAGAGGCGATTTATTGAGATAATATCGCCAATCTTTATTTTTGGGCGATTTGTGGTTTAATTATTCTATAAGTGTGTTATTTATAATCACTTTCTTGTAAATTTTAACGTGCAACAGACCGCTTGTGTTTACAAGCGGTCTGTTTTTTCCCAATTTTTACCACAAATCAAATCGTTAAATTATTTTAAAATTAGAAAAGAGAAATGGCAGAAAAACGTAATATCTTTTTAATTGGGCCAATGGGTGCAGGTAAAAGCACGATTGGACGTCAATTAGCACAAATGCTAAATATGGATTTTTTAGATTCTGATTCTGTAATCGAAGAACGTGCTGGAGCGGATATCGATTGGATTTTTGATATTGAAGGAGAAGCAGGTTTTCGTAAGCGTGAAGAACGTATTATTAACGAATTAACGCAATCTCAAGGGTTAGTACTCTCAACAGGGGGCGGTTCAGTGTTATCAAAAGATAACCGTAATGTACTCTCTGCTCGTGGGATTGTTGTTTACCTTGAAACATCAATTGATAAGCAATTTGAACGTACTCAGCGTGATAAAAAACGCCCATTATTACAAACAGAAGACCCATATCAAGTATTACAAGAGTTAGCTAAAATTCGTAATCCATTGTATGAAGAGATTGCGGATATTACTTTACAAACCGATGAGCAAGCAGCCAAAGTTGTTGCAACGCAAATCATCGAAATGATGGATAATTTACAGTAAATCAAGGTAGAAAATATGTTGCAAGTCAATGTTGAGTTAAAAGAACGTGCGTACCCAATTTCTATTGGGGCAGGGTTATTAACCGATCCAGCGAGTTATCACCCATTAAAGCAAGGTGATAAAGTAATGATCGTTTCTAACCCAACCGTTGCTGAACATTATCTTGCAACAGTAACGAACACATTAGAAACCTTAGGTTGTGCTGTTGATTTTGTACTTATTCCTGATGGTGAAAAATATAAAACCCTATCGTCATTAGATCTTATTTTTACCGCGTTATTAGAAAAAAATCATAATCGTGATAGTACATTGATTGCCCTTGGTGGCGGTGTGATTGGCGATGTTGCAGGCTATGCCGCAGCTTCTTATCAACGTGGTATCCGTTTTATTCAGATCCCAACCACATTGTTAGCACAAGTCGATTCATCTGTTGGTGGAAAAACGGCGGTTAATCACCCATTGGGTAAAAATATGATCGGGGCTTTCTATCAACCGATTTCAGTAATTATTGATACAGAAACCTTGAAAACCTTACCTAAACGTGAAGTAAGTGCAGGTTTAGCTGAAGTGATCAAATATGGAGCAATTTTTGATTTAGCCTTTTTTGAATGGTTAGAGCAGAATATTGCTAATTTAGTCCAACTAGAACAGTCTGCCCTTGAATACTGTATTCAACGTTGTTGTCAGCTTAAAGCTGAGGTTGTAGCTCGTGATGAAACTGAAAAAGGCGATAGAGCCCTACTCAATTTAGGGCACACATTTGGACACGCTATTGAAGCTCATTTAGGTTATGGCAATTGGTTACACGGAGAAGCAGTTGCGGTAGGAATGCTAGAAGCGGCTGCTTTATCTCATATTTTGGGTGATCTTTCAGAGCAAGATATTTACCGTTTAGAAAAACTGATTGCACAAGCGACATTACCGACAATTTCGCCTGATGGAATGCAACCTGAAGAATATCTACCTTATATGTGGCGTGATAAAAAAGTATTAAGCGGTCAGTTACGCCTAATTTTATTAAAATCACTGGGTTCTGCTTACGTTACCTCTCAAGCAACGGAACAGCAAGTGATTGATGCTATTCGCCGTTTCACTCAACAATAAAATGAATACTAAACAACGTGCCTTTTTAAAATGGGCTGGCGGTAAATATCGCCTAATTGATGAAATTTCTCGCCATTTTCCTAAAAAGGCTTGTTTAGTTGAGCCATTTGTTGGTGCTGGTTCAGTGTTTCTAAATACAGACTTTGAACGCTATCTACTGGCGGATATTAACCCTGATCTCATCAATCTCTTTAACTTTGTCAAGCAAGATGTAGAAACTTATATCCAAGCAACACAGCAACTGTTTTTCCATCATCAAGCAAATACGGCGGCGTTTTATTATGAGCGCCGACAAGAATTTAACTGCATACAAGATCCTTTTCAGCGTTCTGTTTTATTTCTCTATCTCAATCGTTTTGGGTTTAATGGGCTATGCCGCTATAACCAAAAATTGCAGTACAATGTCCCTTTTGGTGCTTACCGAAAACATTACTTCCCTGAGAAAGAATTACGTTTTTTTGCGGAAAAAGCGGAAAAAGCGACTTTTATTTGTGCTGATTTTCATCAACTGTTTCATTACCTATGGGAAAATCCTGACGATTATCTAGTCTATTGCGATCCCCCTTATGCTCCTTTGGCTCAAGAAAGTAATTTCACACAGTATGCTGGTGGTGGGTTTAGTCTTGAGCAACAACAAACGCTTGCAGAGTATGCTTTACAATCACAAGCGGTTGGTATTCCTGTATTGATTTCAAATCACGACACCCATTTTACTCGTGATATTTATCGTAATGCACAAATCAAAATGCTAAAAGTTCAGCGAAATATTGGTCAAACCCCAAGTTCTCGCACTAAAGTGAATGAACTATTAGCTATTTTTAATTAAATGGTGTAATGGGAGCTAGTAGGAATCTCCATCCTTTAGGGCAGGAAGGATGTCAATCACTCTACATCCCAAATATACACACCACCAAACCCTTGCAAATTAGCATCATTTAAAAACTTAACTATCTTCTCGCCGAGTTCATATTCTTGGTCATTGGAATTACTTTCTACGACATACCCACCGAAGAATCTTAGCACATCTAAAGTATAATTAACGCTAAACTTCTTGGAACAAATTCCTTGATATTGACTGCTTTTAAGAGCATTCCATACATAAGTATCGTTATCTTTTCCTGCAACCCAACTTGTACTGGTGGCAACCGCCACATCTTTTTTCAGAAAGTAGCAGTTGGTATCAATGTGTCCTTCACGTTTGGGCTTACGAAAGGATAATTTGTGCGACTCGCCAAAAGCATTGATGTTCAGTTTGATCACATCGGGCAAAGCAGTCTGATACCAGCCGATAGATTCAATAGAATCCTCCACCAAAAAATCACCTTTCAAATTATATAAATTTCTCAATGAAAAAGCATAATCATAAGAGTCATCTTGCAACAACTTCACACCAGATTCAATGTGATTGGGTTCATACCAGTTGTCATCATCCAAGTAGCAAATAATATCTTCTTTCACCAAAAAAGGAGCAATGGCATTAATACTACTATTTGTCCAGCCATCAGCTCCTGTGTTCATCGGTAAATAAGTAGCAATAACGTCAGGATATTTATCCAAAATCATTTTGGCTCGCTGATGATATTGTTCACCATCAACAAATACATAATGCTTACAAGGATAACTTTGTTGTTGGACGCTCTCAATTGCTCGCACTAAATCAGCACGTCCAATGGTTGAAGTGATGACAGCGACCGTCTTATCTGATTGGATTTCATTCATAATAATTTCACATAAACACTGTTATTTGCATCAAGAATATTCGCTCATTGAGATGTATAGAAAGAGTAATAAAAAGACGATCAGTACTACTTTTCCCACTTTTCTGATATTTCACACCACTCAAGATTGTGGTAGAACCAATATTTATCACGATGCATCATAGACTTATCTCGGTGCCAAGGTTTTTCTGTGGATGTATAGTGAATGATATAAGGTAATTGTGTCTCAGGGAGCTTTGGCATCTTATGCTCAACTCATTTTTATTTAAATGATTGTTGGTTAGTATGGTTATTTAATCTATTCTATGTAGAAATTTTGCTTAAGAAGCAAAGTGATTGTTTCAGGATAATAGGCATAATTAAATGAAATTAATAGAATATTATTCTTTATTCCAGTGGTATATGCCGCCAAGTTTTTTCAAATTGATTTCATTTAGAGAACTGATGATAACATCGCCTATATCATATTTTTCTGAATCAGAATAGCCACTGAACATATTCCCGTTAAAAGCTTTCAAGGAATCAAAAGTATAATTGACAGTAAAAACTTTAGTACAACACCCTCGGTATTTATTGTCATTTAATGCATTCCATACATTTGTATCATTATGTATTCCACTAAACCAATTTTTACTAGTAGTAATAGCCACTTCTTTTTTAAGAAAGAAGCAGTTAGTATCAATATGGTTTTCTTTGTGCATTCTTAAAGATACCGTGTGTGAATTACCAAATGCGTTAATATCCAACTCAATTGGGCTTGGTAATGCAGATTTATAAAAACCTATTGACTCAATAGAATCAGGTGAAAGAAACTCATTTTTTAGATTATATAAATTTCTCAATGAAAAAGCATAATCATAAGAGTCATCTTGCAACAACTTCACACCAGATTCAATGTGATTGGGTTCATACCAGTTGTCATCATCTAAGTAGCAAATAATATCTTCTTTCGCCAAAAAAGGAGCAATGGCATTAATACTACTGTTTGTCCAGCCATCAGCTCCTGTGTTCATTGGCAAATAAGTGGCAATAACGTCAGGATATTTATCCAAAATTATTTTAGCTTGCTGATGGTATTGTTCACCATCAACAAACACATAATGCTTACAAGGATAACTTTGTTGTTGGACGCTCTCAATTGCCCGCACTAAATCAGCTCGTCCAATAGTTGAAGTGATGACAGCGACAGTTTTATTCACTTTAATTTCACTCATTTTGCCTCCTACAACCGATGTGCTTGTTTATACTCTTTCACCAATGCCAAAAATCTCTCGCCCATCGGATCGGCATTACCAGTAAACAGCTTTTTCAAGCCATTGTTTTCAATGATATGACGGCGTAATTCAAGACGTTCCGTATGATTTTCGGCCAATCTCACCGCTCGTTCAATATATTCTTCCACCGTGTCAGCCACCAGCCATTTTGGTAGCCCCAAGCGACCAAATAAGCCCTCATCAATATGCTCGTGTACTTCAGGGCCTGTCTTACAGATGCCGACCAAGCCAAGCGTAACCATATCAATGATGCCATTGGTATTACCAAATGGGAATGGATTGACCATCATATCGCAGTTGTTCAGCACCGCTAAGTACTTCGTATAAGGCAGATGCGAATGTGCCGTCGCATCATCGCCCAAATAAGTACGGATAAATTTCTGCACATAAGGATGTGTAATGCCTGTAGATTGACCCAGTGCAAAATGAAAATGAACTTTCACCTTGGCACGATCACGAATCTCTTTACAAGCCTGTAAGAAATGTGGGTTTAGTTTCATTGTGGTAGAAGCGATACCGATATTGACCACTTCAGGATTTTCACGCAGTTTATAATCCACTTTTTCAGGGGCTAATGACGATGGCACATAAGGCAGTGCGTCTTTTGGCAGGCGTATCAGTGTCTCGCTAAAGCAGTCTTCTGAGCCGACATAATCATCTTCCACCACCACATATTCAATAAAATCAGAATGCGTGGTTGCAGGGTGTCCCAGTGCAATCGCTTGAATCGGGGCCATTCGGGTGTTACTGGCGAAAATCGTGGTCAGATCCATACCGATACTTGGCATATAGAACACCGCCGCTTTATTTTTGCTACAAATATCCCTGATAAACGCCAGTTTCTCAAAGATATTATCACCTTTGGTCACGTGAAATTCATCAAAGACCTCTCTGCCAGCCTGATCGACAGCCTCACTACCCATACCGATCAAATGAAAATGCTTACGAGCAGCGACCATTGACGTAGAATGAGTACGATAAATTGAGTGTGAGGCATTAAAATGCTCAAGCAAGACCACCATCACAGGCTTGCCATTACGCTTGCCGATTTTCGTGATTTCACGATCTGTCCAGCCGCCATCAAGCAAATGACTGCGGATCACCTTGTTTAGGGATTTTTTCACATCGTGCTTATTGGCTGCCAAATCATAACTACAGTGCATATACACATCGTGAGAAATGCCACTTGGCAAGTTACTCAAGCTGTCAAACTCTGCCAACTTAGACGGAAACCACTGCAAAATCGCCTTACGCTTGTTAAATGAAGTTTCCGTACCGATGAAGCGAGGCGACTGCAGTGCAAAGCAAAGTGCCGCACACAGCTCACGATTCGCTTCCCAAATGACATTTAGGTTCACATTGACATTTGATTCAGGCAAAAACAGGATACAAAATTTGATGAGCGTCGCCTTCGAGCCGTCCAGACGAAGCCCATCATCTAGGCTGTCATTTTTGTTGTAGGTTTGTAGAATATGGTCAGCATTGACATAAGGGGAGCTTGCAAAAATCAGCGAAATCCATCTTTGCAGTGTCAAGAAACGAACCGCCCCAGATTCAGAAATCTCAAGTTTGGGATCGCTGAATAAGCGAGTGATGGCATCAGCCATACGGGTGCAAAAAAGCACGATTTTTTCTTGTTCTAAATTGGCTAACTGGTGTGGTACTTTGCATTCAATGCCAGAAATGCCACCAAAGTTACTGTTTAGTTTTTCTAAAATTTTTAATAACTCACGACTTGCCATTTCATAATTTTTGGCAGCGACTTCTTTTTCGAAGCGGTGAAGGCTTGGAGTTTGGTTTTGTTGGTCTACAGACACGGTATTTTATTCCTAATGCTTAATTATGTATCTCTCATTATACTATGAATTAAGATAGATACAAAACTATAATAAATATAAAAACAACCCCAAATTCCAATATTCCAACCTGTTTTATATTTAATTGTTTTTTGGGGACAATAATCGCTCGAAGTAACGCAATAAAATAAGCGAAAGCAATCGCATATTGATTAAATAGTAAATAAAGCCCTACACATAATAGATGAGAAAAAAGACTTAATTTGAGATATAACGGATTTTTTCTCTCTCTGGCAACGCTTTTTACATATAGCGTCGTAGTAATAAAAAAGAGTGTCGGATGAAGTAATATCCACCATTGATATTGATCTGTCACTAAATAGTAGCTTGCCACACCAATAATACCGAAGGTTAAAATCCCTGCAATATCATTGATTAAATTACGCTCATCTTTCTTTTTAGCATAATAAATTTGAACAACTGCAAGCGGTAAGATAAAAAGAGAAAATTGCAAAATGGCTATTTTATAAAAGAGTAATGGAATAGCGAATAATAAGCTAATTACCGCATAAATAATTGCCCATTTTTTATATTTCGTATTATTTTTACGATTAAAAATCGCCAAAAATGGATAAGAGAAAAAATAGAGAAAAAGCCACGAAAGTCCAAAGAAAATATGTTGGACAATAAAATGACTTTCAAAAATACCATATAAAAACGGTACAAAAGCCATTACTAATGCACCGTGTTGATTTGAAATGATAGGCTTTTCGTTAAACATCAGTCAATTTAGCAGTAATCTTCAAGGTTGATTACTTTATCACAACTTTTCTCAATCAGGTATGGATCGTGACTAACTAAAATCAATGCACATTGCCTTGCTCGGCACTGTTCAATCAGAAGTTGGATTGTTTCTTGTTGTGTAATAGGATCAAGACGTGAAGTTACTTCATCAGCAAAAAGCAAAACAGGTTCAAGCAGTAACGCTCGTAAAATAGCCACTCGCTGTAATTCCCCACCAGACACATTTTCAGCAGTACGTTGTAAAATTTCAGGCGATAACGAAAGTTGTTGTAATAAATGTGGGATCTGCGAACCATCTAAATGATGATAACGAATAACATCATCTAATAATGTTTGTAACGTTACGTTTGGTGCAAATGCTTCTGGCGGATCTTGATATAGTTTCAGCACTTGATGCTTTTTATGTTGCGAGTGATGCCACTCTACCTTACCAGACTTCGCTTTTAACAGACCGCATAACACATCTGCAAGCGTGCTTTTACCAATACCACTTTGCCCAACAATGCCTAGAATTTCCCCTTGATTAAGGGTAAAAGAGAGATCGCGAAACAATTCACGTTTTTCTCTGGCAACTGTTAGGTTATTAACTGAAACAAGCGGTCGCTTTTGTTCATTTTTTTGCAGATTAAATGATTGCCAATGTTTAGGATCGGCAGAAATTAACGCACGAGTATATTCGTGCTTTGGGGTGGTAAGTAATTGCTCGGCCTGACCTTGCTCGACCAGTTTTCCTTTTCGCATTACGAAAATATAGCCACCCAGTTGGCTTGCCACATCAATATCGTGCGTAATGGTGAGTAATGCTCCGCCATTTTGATGCGCTTTTTGTAAAAGCTGAATTACATTCTGCTTACTGGCTGGGTCAAGCCCTTTGGTTGGCTCATCTGCTAACAAGATTTTACCGCCAGATGCAGTCGCAATCGCAAAAGAGGCACGCTGTGCCATTCCGCCTGATAATTGGTGTGGGTAAGCATTCACGGCATTTTTTAAGCCGAGATCACCTAAATATTGCTCACTTTGATGTTGAGCTTGCTTATCCGTATAACCTGCAACAAAGTGATAGCTTTCCCACAGCTGTTGGCGAATAGGCATAATTGGGTCAAGAGAACGTCTAGGCTCTTGAGGGAGCATTACTAAACGTTTCCCCCAAAGCTGTTGTAAGCGGTGAGATTGGCTCGATATTTTGCAATTTTCCACCCAAATCTGACCGCTTGCGATTAACCCATCGGGTAATGCTCCCATAATCGCTTGAATAAGTAGGCTTTTTCCTGAGCCTGTTTCGCCTAATATCGTAATATTTTCACCTGCATTCAACACCAAGCTCATTGGTTCAACCAATTCAAGCTGTTCCGTTGTTCTAACAGTGAGATGCTCAATTTTTAATAAGCTCATTATTTTATTCTTCCTGATAAAAGTTGTAGGCTTAAAACCAATAAAAAGACCGCAATAACGGGCTGTAAGAAAATTAAAGGAGCTTGATAGTAATAAGGGAAAAGCTCCGTCATCATTAAGCCGAGTTCAGCTGTTGGTGGGCGTAGTCCTACGCTTACAAAGCCTAATGTGGCGAGTGCTAAAATAGCATTACCAATCGAAAAAGCACTTAATGTCGCAATCATCGGCAGTAAACGGGGTAGCAAATGGCGTTTAATGCAATAAACCCAAGGCATTCCCATTAAACGTGAAGATTCAAGCTCGTGACTTGTGGCAAGCGTACTTGTAATCGCACGCGTAACACGAAAAAATTCGACCCAAATGACTAATGAAATACCAAGATAGAGCGTCCAAAAAGAACCAGGGGAAAGTGAAGCAAACAGTAAAATCAATAATAGCCCTGGCAATGCCATAATCATATCGCATAAGAAACTGAGCGTTTTATCCAGCCAACCGCTAAACAGTCCTGCCAAGATACCGATAGAAACACCCGCAAATAAGGCACAAGCAACACTAAATAACGATAAACTAAAAGATAAACGAATAGCCGATGCTAAACGAGCAAACATATCTCGCCCGAGATGATCTGTACCAAACCAACTAAACTCATCGGGATCAGACAAAATATTATTTAAGTCTTGAAAACCAATATCCATCGGGTAAAACAAGGGTTGCAAAAATGCAAAAGCAAGTAATAGTAAGAGTAAAGTTGCTCCACAGTATTGAGCAAACGAAAATGAACGAACGAATGAAAATGAACGCATTATTTTGCTCCTTCACGAATGCGTGGATCTATCCAAGCACTAAGTAAATCGGCACACATATTCAAGATCACAAATAAGCCTCCCATTACTAATGCTGTTCCTTGGATCATTGGAATATCTCGTGCAATAATAGCGTGAACTAAAGCGTGTCCACTGCCAGGCCAAGCAAATAAACTTTCTACCACTACCACCCCTTCAATCAAGTAAACTAACTGCACACTGTGATAGGCGATAACAGGAATAGCAATATTACGAATAGCGTGACGGAAAAAACTCTGCCATTGGCTTAACCCTTTGAGCAATGCAAATTGATAGTAATCTGCATTTTTTACTTGCACCATTGCTTGACGAGTAACTCGTACAGAAACCGCACTTAGCCCAATCGCTAATGTTAAAGCAGGTAGAATAAAGTGTGTCCAACTGCCATAACCGCCCGAAGGTAACCATTTTAAACTCACCGAAAAGAGCGTAATTAAGCCGATAGCAATAATAAAAGCAGGTACAGAACGAAATAGGCTACTGAAAATCAGAGTCAAGCGGTCAAAAAAACCATTCGGTTTACGAGCAGCAAGTACACCCAAAGGTGGACCAATCAACAACGCCATTATTAACGCAACAATCGCGAGGCTTAAAGTATGCCCAAATTGATGATGGAGTTCAGCCCAAACACTATCCCCCGTTACGAGAGATTTACCTAAATTCCCTTGTAATAAATCAAATAGCCAATTTGCATAGTTTTGCCACCAAGGTTGGTCTAGCCCTAATTCTGCACGCACCATTTCTGCTGCAGCACTGTCTGTTTGGTCATATCCGTAACGGCTGGCTGCGATACGATATGCCATATCGCCAGAGAGTTGATAAGAGAGAATAAAGGTCATCGTTCCAACTGACCATATTACAAATAAAATTTGTACAATACGTCTTGTAATAATTTTAAACACAACGATATCCGAGTAAAAATTAAATTGTTTATGGGGAAACGACCAAAGTTTGTGGCATTTTTCGGCTAAATAATAATAGGTTTATTCCACTACCCCGAACTACCGATTTGGTATTCCCCCACACAAGTGGGGCAGAATTGTGATCTGCCCCATTATGCTAATTTTGCGTCAATTTTTCTAAGAAGAAACGGCGTTCAAAAGGATCTACTGTGACATTTTTGATCTCTTTATGTGCCACGACATTTTGCTGATAGTACACAACAGGAATAATCGGTAGTTCATCGTGAATGATTTGACTAACCGTTTGTTTTAACGCTTTCGCTTTTTGTGGATCTCGCTCTGTTTCAAGTTGTTGTAATGCATTATCAAGTGTTGGATTAGACCAATTCATCACGCCCCAATCACTGCCATTTTTTGCGAAATCCTGCACAATCACACCAAATGGGTCGAGGGTTTTACCATAATTCAAGGCATATAACGCCATCTCTAAGCTACCATCTTGATGTCCTGCTGGGATTTCACTGAAATTCCCGACTGAAACATTCACATCGATCCCAATTTGTTTCCATTGTGCCTGTAAAATGGTAGCAATAATAGGTAGTTCAGGGCGATCCGAGAAGGTGCGTAAAGTAAAGCTAAATGGCTTGCCTTCTTGGTTTAAAAGTTTACCTTCAGCATTAAATTGATAGCCCGAAGCGGTGAGATTTTCCTTAATTTTTGCAATATCTGCGGTTCTCTCTTTTGCATCAATTCGCCATTCCGCAAAGGCTTTCGGTAAGATTTGATCTGCCACGCCATCTTCAATTTTCAGTACCGATTCTGCAATACTTTTACGATTGATCGCATCACTTAACGCTTGGCGGATTGCAAGATCATTAAAGAAGGGCTTCGCAACGTCCATTTTTAGCTGAATGGTTCGAGCTATTGAAACACTGGTTAAATACAGATTCGGATCGTTTTTCAAACGTTCCACACTTGCGGTATCTAAATTGAAAACCAGTGATGATTTATCACTTTGAGCCATTAACATTCGAGTTTCACTACGGCTACTCGCTAAATAATTGGCTTGAGCAATTTGTGGTTTCTCACCCCAATATTCGTCAAAACGTACCGTTTCAATTTTTTGTGGAGCCTCGATTTTAGCCGCTTTAAATGCCCCCGTTCCAATCACTTGGGTAACTTCACCTTTCTCATTGTAAGACTCATCTGCCAGAATAATCGCAGTATAGTGAGTTAAGAAAGCAGGAAATGGCACAAAAGGTTTGGTTAATTCAATTTCAATATGATGTGCATCAGTCGCACGAATGTCCTTGATAAAGGCTTTTTGTAAAATTCCTGGTTTCGCTAAAGCGATATTAAGGCTTTTCGCAACACTTTCCGCTGTGAGAGGCTTACCATTATGAAATTTAACATCTGATCTTAAATTAAAACGCCAAATGGTAGCATTCTCATTACTTGACCACGATGTCGCTAAACTCGGGACTAATTCACCTTGCAAATTGGCTTCAACGAGTGTTTCTGCAAGGTTCATTCTTTGAAAGATAACGCCCGTTTGGTTAGGATCAAGGCTGTTGATCTCCCAAGGGGCAACGACTGTTGCCAAGGTTAATCCTTGATTTTCAGTCGCTTTAACCGTTGATTCAGTTGATGCTTTTACTGCAGTTTCTGTACTATTTCCTTGAAAATACTCTACTGCGAGCGCCACAATGCCACCAATGGCAAATGGAATAAGAAATTTTTTCATACTTTCCCTTAAATTAACTATGGTTTTTTAAGGGTGCTATTCTGCCATAAAATTCCATAAAAAAATAATGGAATTTTGAAATTAACTAAAAACTATCATTTAATGACCTAATACCTTCATATAAACAATGATTTATGAAAGGTCAGGAATTATACGGCGATATCGTTGAGCAAGTATAGAACACTTTCTCACTTTGAAATAAATCATAGTGTTGGTCTAATGAGGAAAGTACTTTCTTTAAAAGATAGTTGCTCTTTGGAAGTTTTTCATTTCAAATTCGCCCTTATCCCCGATTTACGTTATAATGCCAACATTTTTGCAAATTGTTGCAAACCGAATTTTTATTGAGGTTTTTTATGACTCCAGTTGTTGCCCTCGTTGGCAGACCTAATGTGGGTAAATCTACATTATTCAATCGCCTAACTCGTACTCGTGATGCGTTAGTTGCGGATTTTCCTGGTTTAACCCGTGACCGTAAATATGGGCAAGCAAATATCGCTGGTCACGACTTTATCGTTATTGATACTGGCGGTATTGATAGTACGGAAGAAGGTGTAGAAGAGAAAATGGCAGAGCAATCGCTGTTAGCGATTGAAGAAGCTGATGTGGTGCTCTTTTTAGTTGACGCTCGTGCAGGTTTAGTCCCTGCGGATATTGGGATCGCACAATACTTACGCCAACGTGATAAAACTACGGTGGTCGTTGCCAATAAAACCGATGGTATTGATGCTGACTCACATATCGCTGAATTTTATCAATTAGGATTAGGTGAAGTTGAAGCAATTGCTGCGGCACAAGGGCGTGGCGTTACACAACTTATTGAGCAAGTGCTTGCCCCTTTAGCTGTTCAGATTGAAGAACAAGCGGTCGGTTCTGATGAAAATTCTGCAAATGAAGAAACAGATGAGTGGGATCACGATTTTGATTTTGAGAATGAAGAAGATACCGCTTTACTTGACGAAGCTCTAGAAGAAGAGAGCGAAGATGTTGATGATAAAAATATCAAAATTGCAATTGTTGGTCGCCCAAATGTAGGAAAATCAACTTTAACTAACCGTATTCTAGGTGAAGAGCGTGTGGTTGTTTACGATATGCCGGGAACAACTCGTGATTCCATTTACATTCCAATGGAGCGTGATGGGCAGCATTACACGATTATTGATACAGCTGGTGTTCGTAAGCGTGGTAAAGTACATCTTGCTGTTGAGAAGTTCTCAGTTATTAAAACATTGCAAGCGATTCAAGATGCCAATGTAGTATTGCTCACTATTGATGCTAGAGATGGCGTTTCTGATCAAGATTTATCGCTACTCGGTTTTATTTTAAATGCGGGTAAATCATTAGTGATTGTGGTGAATAAATGGGACGGTTTATCGCAAGATATTAAAGATAATGTGAAATCTGAGCTTGATCGCCGACTAGATTTTATTGATTTTGCACGAGTGCATTTTATCTCTGCATTACACGGTAGTGGTGTGGGAAATTTATTTGAGTCTATTCAAGAAGCCTATCAATGTGCAACGAAGAAAATGACGACATCAATGCTTACTCGAATTTTACAAATGGCAACAGATGAACATCAACCGCCATTGGTAAATGGTCGCCGAGTGAAGTTAAAATATGCTCACCCAGGTGGTTATAATCCACCGATTATCGTGATTCACGGTAATCAAATTGAGCGATTACCAGACTCTTATAAACGTTATTTATCTAACTATTTCCGTAAGAGCCTACGCATTATTGGCTCGCCAATTCGAGTGCTATTCCAAGAAGGGAATAACCCGTTTGCAGGTAAACGTAATAAATTAACACCGAGCCAGTTGCGTAAACGTAAACGTTTAATGAAATTTATTAAAAAGAATAGAAAATAGTCTGTATAGTGGGCGGAATTATCGCCCGCTTAATTTAGGTAAACCATTTGTGTGGATAAACTATGATGATGCAATATTCCTCTCAATTTAATCAGGCTAAAGTACTGGTGCTTGGCGATGTAATGCTAGATCGCTACTGGTTTGGTGCAACAAATCGTATTTCTCCAGAAGCACCTGTACCAGTGGTAAAAGTACAACAAAATGAAGAGCGTGCCGGTGGTGCGGCAAACGTAGCAATGAATATTGCGAGTTTGAATGTGCCTGTTACGTTGCACGGTTTAATCGGACAAGATGATGCTGGGCAAGCCTTAGATAAACTACTGAATACCCATCAAATTAAAAATCAATGTGTTGCATTAGATAGCCACCCAACAATTACAAAATTGCGTATTTTGTCACGTCATCAGCAACTATTACGTTTGGATTTTGAAGAAAATTTTCACAATGTAGATAGTCAGCCACTACTTGCAAAATTAGCAGAAGAAGTAGCCGCTTATGGTGCATTAATTTTATCTGATTATGGGAAAGGTACATTAGATTCTGTTCAACAGATGATTCAAATTGCACGTAAAGCGAATGTCCCTGTTTTAATTGATCCAAAAGGTACAGACTTTGAACGTTATCGTGGTGCAACTTTGCTTACACCCAATATGGCAGAGTTTGAAGCTGTCGTTGGACATTGTGCTACCGATGATGAAATTGTTACAAAAGGCTTAAAAATGATTGCCGAATATGAACTATCGGCATTACTTGTTACTCGTTCAGAAAAGGGAATGACCTTACTTCGACCAAATCACGAGGTTTTCCATTTACCGACCCAAGCTAAAGAAGTTTATGATGTGACAGGGGCTGGCGATACAGTAATTAGCGTACTTGCAACGGCGATTGCAGATGGGCGTTCTTTAGAAGAAGCCTGCTATTTAGCGAATGCTGCAGCAGGTATTGTAGTCGGTAAACTCGGAACATCAACGGTAACACCAAGCGAACTAGAGCAGGCTATTCATCAGCGTACAGAAACAGGTTTCGGTGTTGTTAGCGAAGATACATTGAAAAGTATTGTTGAACAAGCCAAACAACGTGGTGAGAAGATTGTAATGACAAATGGTTGTTTTGATATTCTTCACCCAGGACACGTTTCTTATTTAGAAAATGCGCGTAAATTAGGTGATCGCCTTATTGTTGCAGTAAATACTGATGAGTCAGTGAAACGTTTGAAAGGAGAATCTCGCCCGATCAACTCACTTGACGCTCGAATGGCAGTATTAGCGGGGCTTGCCTCTGTGGATTGGGTAGTGCCTTTCAGTGAAGATACGCCACAATGTTTAATTGGCGAAATTTTACCTGATTTATTGGTTAAAGGTGGCGACTACAAGCCCGAAGATATTGCTGGTAGTAAAGAAGTATGGGCTAATGGTGGCGATGTGCGAGTGCTAAATTTTGAAAATGGCTGCTCAACCACTAATGTCATCAAAAAAATTCAAGGCTCATTGTAATGGAAAAGATCATCATTGATACGGAGCAGTTCCAACGCACGATTTCACGCATTTCACATCAGATAATCGAAAAACACGCTAGTTTCGATGATGTTGTGCTTGTTGGCATTAAAAGACGTGGTGCAGAAATTGCGGAAATGTTGCAAAAAAGGATCTTCGAGTTAGCTCAAATCAACTTACCGTTAATGGCATTGGATATAACTTTCTATCGTGATGATCTAAATCAAGCGAATACCGATCCGATTTATGCAGGGGTAGATAATCCTGTCCCTATTGAAAATAAAAAAGTAATTTTAATTGATGATGTATTATTTACAGGTCGAACTATTCGAGCCGCACTTGATGCCTTGCTTGATTATGGTCGAGCATCTAAAATTGAGTTAGTTATTTTTATTGATCGTGGACATCGTGAGTTGCCTATTCGGGCAGATTATGTTGGAAAAAATATTCCTACATCACGTTCTGAAACTATCCAAGTCAGAACAGAACATTACGATGGCATCAATCAGGTGGCACTGTTACAATAAACTCATATTTTGATTGAACCTTTAACCAAAAGCTAATTCTAATTAGCGTAAATATTTTCACTCATTCTTTAATAGGACATAAAAATGAAATTAATTTCGGTGAAATCTCTTTTAATGGTGGCTATAACCTTTTTCTCGGTAAGCCAAATTGCTAAGGCGGAAGAACGTGTTGTTGCAACCGTTGATGGTTATCCGATTATGCAAAGCCAAGTAAACAAGGCATTAGGCAAAAAGGCGAATAATGCGGAAAATCGTAAAGTTGCGTTAGATTCGTTAATTGATGATTTTCTCGTGCAGCGTGCAATTAAAGAATCAGGCGTAAAAGTCAATTATGCCTATGTTGATCAGATGATTGAACAAATTGCGGCACAAAACGGTTTAACCTATGGGCAATTTTTAGATGCTTTGGACTATCAAGGAATAACCTTAAATCAATATCGCCAACAGCTAGCTCAACAGATGATGATGGAACAAGTTCGCCACCAAACTATTGGTCAAAGTATCCAAGTTGAGCCACAGGAAGTACAAGCATTAGGAAAAAAATTGTATGAAGAAGCGAAAGCTCAAGGAAAATTAAAATCTGCTACATCTCCTGAATATCGCATCAGCCATATTTTATTGAAAACTAACCCGATTTTAACTGATGCAAAAGCTAAAGCTAAGTTAGTTGAAATTAGCAATGAAATTAAATCAGGAAAAACAACCTTTGAAGCTGCAGCAAAAGCAAGTTCTGTTGATTATGTTTCGGGGGCTGATGGTGGTGATTTAGGTTGGAATTTCTTAGATGCTTATGATCAAACTTTTGCTAAAATTGCACAAGCAAGCAAAGCAGGTGTTATTTCAGCACCATTTAAATCTCAGTTTGGTTGGCATATCTTAAAAGTGGTCGAAACCCGCCAAGGCGATCGTACAAAAGATGCTTATATTCAAAAAGCTTATGAACAGCTTGTAGATAAACAAGCAGAAGCTGCATCAAAAGACTGGGTAAAAGCCTTAAAAGATCGTGCAGAAATTAAGTATATTAACTAACCTTATATTCTAAAATTTAGAACCTCGCTTTGCGGGGTTCTTTGCTTTATTAAATTTGCAAAAAATAGCGGTAATCCTACCGCTTAAATTAGGAAATCTATGAGTTCAAATTCAAAAAAACATTTAGGGCATACTGCTCGTAAACGCTTTGGGCAAAACTTTTTGCACGATCAAAATGTGATTCATAATATTGTTGCAGCAATTAATCCACAAAATGGACAGTATCTCTTAGAGATTGGTCCTGGATTGGGAGCACTAACTGAACCTGTTGCAGAATTAGTGGATAAACTAACGGTAGTGGAGTTAGACCGAGATTTAGCAGAGCGTTTACGCTATCATCCATTTTTAAACCATAAATTAACTATTATTGAGCAAGATGCGTTACGTTTTAATTTTAGAGAATATTTTGAAGAATTAGACTTAGTTGAGAATCAAGGCGTTCGAGTATTTGGTAACTTGCCATATAACATTTCAACACCGTTAATGTTCCATTTATTCAAATTCCACGATCTCGTGCAAGATATGCACTTTATGTTACAGAAAGAGGTGGTTAAACGTCTGTGTGCTGCACCTAACAGTAAAGCTTATGGTCGTCTAACCATTATGGCACAATATTACTGTCAGGTAATGCCTGTGTTAGAAGTACCACCATCAGCATTTAAACCTGCACCTAAAGTGGATTCAGCCGTAGTAAGACTCGTGCCTTATAAACAACTACCACACCCAGTGAAAGATATTTATTGGTTAAATAGAGTAACAACTCAAGCATTTAATCAACGCCGTAAAACCTTGCGTAATGCACTTTCAACACTATTTAGTGCAGAACAGTTGGAATCATTAGGCATTGATTTGAACGCTCGAGCGGAAAATCTCGCCTTAGCAGATTACGCCCGTTTAGCGAATTGGTTATGTGATAACCCACCAGAAGTGGAAAAAGTAGAAATTGATGATCTTGAGGACGTTTAGTCTGGCATAGGCTCCCGAATTACATATTAATCTGGGAGCATCTGCATAGGATTATCATATTGATAACTAAACCCAAAGTCTCGACAGATTTTCAGCCCTTGAATAACCCGAATAAGCGGTTGCTTATCCGCTAAAAAATGCAAATCTGCAAGTTTGCATTGCTTAGCAACAAAGCGATAGTATTCTTCTCTAGCTGGGTGAATTGGGGCAACCAAATGGTAAACTCGTTTACCCTTTGGAGAATTTAGTAAACAAATTATTGCACGAATACAATCGTCTAAATGAACTAAATTAACGGGTTGCAGGGCATTTTTGAGATCTGTTTTTCCCGATAAATAATAGACGGGGTGTCGTTTTTTCCCCACAAGCCCAGCAGGGCGAACAATATCTACATCAATCTGTTGAGATAAAAGCCAATTTTCAACGGCTAACAATGTTTGAGCAGATTTCTCTTCAGCATCAGGAATCGTATTTTCATCAAACAGCCCGCTTTGTTGCGGAAACACAGAGGTAGAGCTGACAAAAATAAGATGTTGAACATTTTGTAAAATAGCTTGAGAAACTAACCGCTTAATGCCATCAATATAATCTATTTCATTTATTTTACTTGGTGGAATATTAATGACTAAGGCATCACTGTTCAGTAATTGCTCAACTTCTGAGGTAATCGGAAAATTGGCGGTTAGTAATAAGGGATATTGTATCAATTTAGTTTGGCTGTTTTCTGTAACTTCTCTTTTACTGCCTTTAACGATCCAACCTTGTTGAATAAGTTGCTCTGCTAAAGGCATTCCAAGCCAACCAAGCCCAATAATTGTTACTTTTTTCATTTTTTACCATTCTTTTTATCTTTAAATCGCCACAGTAGAATGGCAGATGCTTTGATTTATTTCAATAACAGAGCAAATATAATCCCCCATTTTTGTACTAAATAGGCTTACACTATCGCCCAATTTTTTTGAGCCTAGGAGAGAACAAAATGCAATTAGTCGATGCCATTCAACAGCGTAAAACCATTAAGTTATTCAACCCTAATGTAAAAATCCCACGAGCAGAATTAGCAGAAATGCTGACGTTAGCTCAACTTGCCCCCTCTAAAGCAAATTTACAGCCTTGGCGTTTTGTCGTGATTGATGATCCTATTCAAAAAGCCAAACTCGAAAATATAGTAGCGTTTAATTACCCACCTTGTGAAAGTGCCTCTGCGGTTATTATCATCTTGGCAGATTTACAATATCACCGCTTATTAGAAAAAATCCTAGATCGATCTATTGAAAAAGGGTGTTTAAATGAAGCCTTTAAGCAACGTAACTTGGATTTTTTAACCTCAACCCATAATGCTTTAACGGAACAAGAAATCCGAGATCAAGTTTTAATTGATACCAGTCTTGCTTCAATGCAACTAATGCTGATTGCCAAAGATAAAGGCTATGATACTCACGCCATTGGCATTTTTGATAAAAGCGAAGTATTAGCTCATTTTGATATTGATGCAAACCGCTTTGCCCCTGTAATGTTACTAGCAATAGGAAAAGCAGCAGTGCCACCATTACCGAGTGCAAGGCTAACGTTAGATAATACAGTGGTGTGGAATAGTGGAATGGCACTTTTAAAATAATTAAGTGCAAAAACTAAAGGGCTAATTCTGAAATAAGAATTAGCCCTTAACAACAAATCTATTTAATAAAATAGATGATAAATTATTCTGAAACTACGTTGATAGTTACAGTTGCATTTACTTCTGCGTGTAAGTGTAACTTCACTTCGTGTTCACCAGTAGTACGTAACGCACCTTCTGGAAGACGAACTTCGCTTTTTGTTACTGCAACGCCTGCTGCTGTGATTGCGTCAGCAATATCACGAGCACCAACAGAACCGAATAAACGACCGTCATCACCTGCTTTTGATGTGATTACGATAGCTGCTAAGTTAGCTAATGATGCTGCACGAGCTTGTGCTGCTGCTAATGCCTCAGCTGCTTTAGCTTCTAATTCTGCACGACGAGCTTCAAAATGAGCAATGTTTGCTGCTGTTGCCATAACTGCTTTACCTTGTGGGATTAAGTAGTTACGAGCGAAACCAGCTTTAACGGTAACTTGGTCACCAACAGTACCAAGTTGAGCAACTTTGTCTAATAAAATAACTTGCATTGTACTCTTCCTCTCTAATTACTGATGGTTGTCAGTGTATGGAAGTAACGCAAGGTAGCGTGCACGTTTGATTGCACGAGCTAATTGACGTTGATACTTCGCACGAGTACCTGTGATACGGCTTGGAACAATTTTGCCGCTTTCTGAAATGTAGTTCTTTAATGTAGCGATATCTTTGTAATCGATTTCAACAACATTTTCCGCTGTGAAACGGCAGAACTTACGACGACGGAAATAACGTGCCATTTGGCTTCTCCTAATCTATAAATTCAATTTGTTCGGTGTGTAATACTAATTGGTGTAAACCATTGTAGTTTCTGTGAGTATGAAGAAAACCTTTTACTCTTACTTTAGCACCGACCATTATTTGTTGGGTTATTGTACTAAATTGATTGCCATTCAAAACCACTTCGATTTTGCACCACGCTTGGCGTTGTAAATTTGCTTCTTGTTGTACTGAACGATGTTCTAACCAAAAGCGATAATTACCAATACCAATCGGACTTTGGCTCTGTTTAACTGAACTAGTAACATTACCAGTTAAGATTAAACAGTTATCAATAGACGAATTACTCGTCTGCATCCTCTGCTTCAACTTCAGCTACTGCTTCAGGAGCTTTACGCTCATCTTTAGCTTTAAGCATTGGTGATGCTTCAGTTACTGCAGCTTTAGTATGAACGACTAAGTTACGAAGAACTGCATCGTTATAACGGAAGTTAGTTTCTAACTCATCGATTACGCTTTGTGGCGCTTCTACATTCATTAACACATAGTGTGCTTTATGAAGTTTGTTGATTGGGTAAGCTAATTGACGACGACCCCAATCTTCTAAACGGTGAACTTGACCGCCTGCTTCTGTTACAGAAGCGGTATAACGTTCAATCATACCAGGTACTTGTTCGCTTTGGTCCGGGTGAACCATAAAAACGATTTCGTAGTGACGCATTGACTATCCTTACGGGTTTAACAGCCTTCAAGGTTGCCAGCCACCAGCGTTGAAGGCAAGGATTAAAAATTAAGCGTGGCTGAGCGTGCGAATTATACGCACAAAAAAGGATTTTGCAAGACTGACTTACTATAAAGCGGTTAGATTTTTGAAAAATTTTACCATTTACCGACCGCTTATTACTCTCATAGCCATATAGATTTTCATATACTTGTTTACCGCTATAACACTTCTCATATTTCAACCACCAATCTAAATAAAAATTTTTCTCACGTTTTTTTAACATAAACAGATAGAGCAAATGTAAATTTATATCAATTCAGAATTATCATCTAATAACTAAGGTGAATATAGTGTTTTGTAAAACATAAAGCCTGTATATATGAATTTATGCAGTTGTTTTCTTTATTTAAAAATAATAATATCCGCACTTCATTTTTACTATATGAGAATTACAAATGACTTCTACACATACTTTAAGGAACGATCCTAAGAAAGTTGCTATCGCCTCAATGATTGGCACAGCAATTGAATTTTTTGACTATTACATTTACGCAGCTGCTGCGGTGTTAGTTTTTAACACTCAATTTTTCAAAAGTGGCGACCCTGTTTCTGATGAACTTTTCTCTCTTTCAACCCTTGCTCTAGCATTCTTTGCTCGCCCAATAGGTTCAGCTTTATTCGGACACTTTGGCGATAAAATCGGACGTAAAAGAACATTAGTTGCCTCATTACTCCTAATGGGCTTATCAACTGTTACTATCGGTCTTTTACCAAACTATGAAAGTATAGGTATTTGGGCGACTGTTTTACTATGCTTATGTCGTGTCGGACAAGGTATTGGTTTAGGTGGCGAATGGGGTGGTGCTGCACTAGTTGCGACTGAAAATGCACCAGATGGTAAACGTGCTTGGTATGGCACCTTCCCACAATTAGGTGCACCAATTGGATTATTCTTAGCAAATGGTGCGTTCTTCCTAGTAAGTTATACCTTTGGTAAAGAAGCATTAGTTGAATGGGCTTGGCGTATTCCATTTATTTCATCTATTGTATTAGTTGCAGTAGGTCTATGGGTTCGCTTAACACTTCACGAGAGCCACGTTTTCCGCGAAGCTGAAGAGAAAGGTAAAACACAAAAAGCACCTGTAAGTGCAGTATTTAAGCATCATATGAAACCACTTATTCTAGGTACATTCATTATGACTGCAACCTATGTACTGTTCTATATTATGACCGCTTTCGCACAAGTATATTCAAGAACACCAGCAAAACTATCTGAAGCAGGTCACCCAATGGGGTTAGGAATTGAGCCAAACACTTTCACAGGTTTATTACTATTAAGTGCAATTGTATTTGGGGCATTTGTGAGTATTTCGGGTATCTTTGCAGATAAAATTGGTCGCCGTAAATGGTTAATTTATGTAACTGCTGGAATTGGTATTTTCGGCTTATGTATGCCATATTTCTTATCAAATGGTACACCAGTAAGCGTATTTATCTTCCTTGTGATTGGTATGAGTTTTATGGGTATGACATTCGGTCCAATGGCTGCTTTATTGCCAGAATTATTCCCAACAGAAGTACGTTATTCTGGTGCATCACTTGCTTATAACTTTGCTTCTATTGTAGGTGCAACCATTGCTGCAACTTTTGCAATCAAGATCAATGCTGCATACGGCATCTTAGGCGTTGGTATTTACTTAGCAGTCAATGCACTCATCACTCTCTTAGCATTATTTGCATCAAAAGAGACCAAAAATATTGATTTAACTGAGATGTAATCTAGTATTTATCCGTTAAAAATGGCTCATATCTTAACTTAATAGATATGAGCCATTTTTATTTTATTATTTAGAATGATTATTCCGCTTTTGGTTTAATAATTGCATAAGTTACACCTGTTACAACTGAACCGATTGCAATAGCCGCTAAATACATTAGTGGTTGAGATACAAATGGGATGACAAATAAGCCTCCGTGTGGAGCTTGTAATGTAATGCCTAAACCTAATGAAATTGCACCCGCGGTTGCACCACCTAGAATAGAGGTTGCAATAACACGCATTGGATCAGCCGCTACGAATGGTAACGCACCTTCCGAGATGAAACATAAACCTAATACGAATGAGGCCTTACCAGCATCACGCTGATTGGTGGTAAATTTATTGCGAGCAATCCACGTTGCAATTGCCATTCCAATTGGTGGCACCATACCTGCTGCCATTACTGCTGCCATTGGTGTATATTGTTGAGAGGCAATTAAACCAACGCCGAAAGTATAAGCTGCTTTGTTTACTGGACCGCCCATATCAACACACATCATCGCCCCTAAAATCGCACCTAAAATGATCGCATTAGTCTGACCGATTGAATTGAGCCAGTTAGAAAGTGCTTCCATAATACTTGCAACAGGAGGGTTGATAAGATATACCATCGCTAAACCCACAATTGCAGAGCCTAATAGCGGTAGGATCAGAATAGGTTTTAGCGAAGCAAGGCTAGCTGGTAATTTGATGTTATCGTTTAAGAATTTCACCACATAACCTGCAAGGAAACCTGCAATAATCCCCCCTAAAATCCCTGCACCTGCGTTGGTTGCAAGCATACCGCCAATTAAACCAGCCGCTAAACCAGGGCGATCTGCAATTGAATAAGCAACATAGCCAGCAAATACCGCAATCATTAAGTGGAATGCTGCTCCGCCACCGATATCCATTAACGCTTTTGGTAAGCCACCTGCAATATTGCCATCTTTAAATGCTTCAATCCCGAACATAAATGAGATTGCGATCAATAAACCACCTGCTACAACAAGCGGTAACATATGAGAAACCCCTGTCATTAAGTGCTTATACACGCCTTTTTTCTCGTTGGTTGAGCTTTCATTACCTGCTTGAGCTGAACTATTACCACCTGTATAAACTTTTGCTTCTTTAAAGGCTTTCTCAAACTCTTGAGCCGTTTTCTTTAAGGCTAAACCTGTCGATGTACGATACATCGGTTTCCCTTCAAATTTGCTGAGATCAACATCAATATCCGCAGCAACGAAGACTAAATCAGCCGCAGCCACTTCTTCCGCTGAAATAGGGTTGCCTGCACCAACTTGTCCACGAGTTTCAACTTTCACATTCCAACCTTGAGCTTTTGCATAATTTTCAACCGCTTCAGCTGACATAAATGTATGAGCCACGCCCGTTGGACAAGCAGTCACTGCCACAATATTTTTGACCGCTGATGTTGAAATTGCGGCTTGAGTTGCATTTGCAAAAGTTTGAGCAGAGCTTACCGCTTGTGTCAGCACATTTTCAGGTTGGGTAAAGGCTTGTTCTAAGCTGACGATAGCACCTTGTTTACCTACAACATTAGCAGGAATTTGTTCATCAAATAACACAACAAATTCAGCCTGATCTACTGCAACAACATTGTGTCCTTGTTGTTTCGCTGCGGCAGTTAGCACTTCATTTACAAGGAAAGCACGAGCTTTGCCAAGTTGTGCTGGGAATACAAATGAAATATTCATTATTTAGTTCCTTATGGTTAATCTTAAAATAGTTAAATAGGGTGATTTACGATAATTCGGTTAATACCACATTACTCAAAATCTGTTCCAATGCGGTTCTATCACTAATGCCCACATTGCTTTGTGAAACAGCTAATGCAGATGTCGCACTGGCAAAACGCAAGATTTGAGCTTTATCCCAACCTTGTGCAAAACCGTAGATTAAACCTGCGACCATTGAGTCGCCTGCACCAACAGTGCTGACAACATTTTCACAACGTGGTGGTTGAGCTTGTAAAACACCTTCTTGGTTGATCCAAATCGAGCCCTTTTCCCCCATTGAGATGATTACATTTTCAATGCCTTCGCCACGAAGTTGTTGGGCGGCGGTAATAATCTCATCTAAGTTATTCAATGGACGACCAGCCCACACCTCAAGCTCTCTACGGTTAGGTTTAACTAACCAAGGCTGTGCTTTTAAACCATAGGTCAGTGCTGCATTACTGCTATCTAGCACCACTTTTAAACCTTGATCGTGTAGTGATTGTAACCACTCGGCAAATTGTTCAGGGCTAACGCCACGAGGTAGAGAGCCACATACCGCCACTAAATCAAATTGTTCATTCCAACGTTGTGATAAAGCCGTAAATTTACGCCAATCATTTGTGCAAATCTCAAAGCCGAGAAAGTTTAAATCCGTAACATCGGCTTCCGTTTCGGTAATTTTGACATTGATACGCGTTTTACCTTGAATACGATAGAACTCGTCATTCATTCCATTTTGTTGAAATGCGTGGACAAAATCCCCTTGATTTTCTTCACCAAGAAAGCCTGTTACGGTTAAACGAGTACCTAAATCGGCTAATACTTTAGCCACGTTGATCCCTTTACCTGCTGGGTACAGCCCTAGTGTTTCAACCGTATTCACTTCACCTATCTCAATACGAGCAAGGCGACCGACAAGGTCAAAGGCTGGGTTAAGCGTAACCGTCGCAATGCGTAATTGTTGGCTCATTATTTGCTCCTATTCCCCTAAACCAGCTTCGATAGCTGCACCAATACCCTCTAAGGCTTTTTGTGCTTCTTCGCCTGTTGCGACAAAACGTAAGCGATGTCCTTTTTGCACACCTAATGCCACGATCTTCATTAAACTTTTTGCACTGACCAGCTGAGTATCACGATCTAGGTTTTGTACTTGCATAGTCGCATTGTATTTTTTCACTTCATTCACTAATGTTGCACTTGGGCGAGCGTGTAAACCGTGTTCATTTTTAATGGTAAAAGTCGCCTCCAATTCGCCTGAATTTGCTGGTGTACTTTCAACAGTAGGATTTTCAGAATTTTTTACTAAACTTACCGCTTGTGCATTAGCACTTTCAATTACATCGGCAACAGCTGGTTCAAAACTCACATTCTCACCTAGCCCTTCCGCAAATGCTTTACCTAAGGCTTCTAAGGCTTGCTGTGCATCACTGCCTTCTGCAACAAAGCGTAAGCGATGAGTTTTAGTTGCACCTAATGCAACAACACGCATTGTACTTTTGGCATTAACTGGGGCTGCTGGGCGATCAAGGTTTTCAACCGTTACTTTTGCTTCAAATGGCTTTAACGTTTGGACTAATACGGCACAAGGGCGGGCGTGTAAACCGTGTTCATTGCGTACGGTGAAGGTTGCCACAATTTGTCCTGCACAAGCGGTTTGATCTTGGCTGGAATTTGCAACAGTTGCATATTCATTAGCTGAGTGAGCTTGGCTTTCGATGCCGAACAGATTAAGAATTTGCTCAACGGGTGCAATGGTTAATTTTTGGCGAACAGCAATTTGTGTCAATTTTGCAAGTTGTGGATTTAGACTTTCATCAATAGCCGAAACGGTAATTAACGTTTTACCTGCTTGGTTACGGGCTACTGCAATCCCATTGAGTTGATTTCCTTTTGCACTATCAGCCAAGAAAACGTTATTACCTAAATTAAGCGGTGTTGTAGCCAACACATCGCTAATAAAAGATTGATTAACGTAACCTTTTTCTTGAAGTTTAGCGGCATTGATAGCGGATAACGTAATCAGGCTGTCAGAGTCGATATTTAAGGATAGAAGTTCTGCTGAAAGAACAGGTTCACTACGTTTACCACTTAATAATGCAATAAATTCAGCTAAATCTTCTGTTTTTGCCAGTTTTTCAGCAGTTTCTTCATCACCTAATACGGTTGTAAGTTGGCGTAAAAGTGATAAATGCTCATCTGATTTAGCAGCGATACCAATAACGACATAAGCGGTATTGCCTTCACCCCATTCTACGCCATTTGGAAATTGTAATACTTGTACGCCTGTTTGTTGTACAAGATGGCGAGTATCAAGTGTACCGTGTGGAATAGCGATACCATTACCTAAGAATGTCGATGTTTGCGTTTCTCTCGCTAACATTCCCGTTTCATAGCCTTCGGCAACATTACCATTATTCACTAAGCCTTGAGCAACAAGTCGAATCGCTTCTTCTTTATTGCTAACAGCATTATTTAAACGGATATTTTGTGCTGATAGATTTAGCATTTAAACTCCTTGGATTTAATTTAGATAATAAAATAATTATTCTGATTGTAACCCATTTTTTGCTAAATCGATCTAGCTGAAAATAAAAATCAAATAAAAAAATCCTATTTTGTGATCTTGTTCACAAAATAGGATTTCATTTGGAGTTTGTTATATATTTCTATGAAGTTAGCCTTCAATTTTCTGATGAATAAAATGCTTATAAACCGCTAACATCGCTCCACCTAATGCTCCCCGCTCCGATTTATAGGCTTTGACTGTCATTTTTATATTACGTTTTAATTTTAGTAGTGATGGATATTGATCAATTTTAGCTGTCAATTTCTCTGCTAGGCTACTATCTGCAAATAATTCCCCGTGTAAATAAATTGCATCAACATCTAATAGCATTAAACAGTTGTTAAGTTGTAATGCTAAATATTCAATGGCTTGCTCAAGTAGATGGCGAACAAAATCATCACCCATATGATAAGCCGTAATTAAATGTGAGATCTCAATTTCTTCGGCATTATTAACCAAATCTTTTAAACGTGTTTCTTTACTGTAAGTGTATGCATAACGAGCTTTTCTAAGTAACCATTCCGCACCAGCATAAGTTTGTAAGCAACCGTCTTTACCACATTCACAAGTTGAACCGCTATGATTGACAACAACGTGGCCAATTTCACCGACAAATAAATTTGTATCACCATAAATTTTCGAATTATAAACATAAGCCGCAAAAATTCCCCGTCTTAAATTAAGAAATAGGAAATTTGAGAGTTTATCGTTCTCTTGGCTATATAATTCGCTAAGTGCCATACATTTCACATTATTTTTTACATAAACAGGAAAATCAAATGCAGAAATCACTTTGGTAAGGTCAAAATTAGACCACAGAATATTATTTGTCAGAATGGTATGGCTATCCTTAGAATAATGCCCTGGAACAGCAATGCCAATTGCCTTAATCGTATAATCTGAATATTGTTGAATAAATTGTTGGATAAAGCTTACTAATTCTTGTTCATTTAAAGGTTTATCAGCCCCTATTTTTTGAGTTTCTAAACAGACTCCACGATTATCCGTTAAACAGAGTATTAAGCGATCTTCTGTCAGCTCAACGCCAATATAATGGCAATAATTAGCCACTATATCTAATAAAATTTTACGACGACCTGCTTTCTGAGAATCTAATTCTTCCCCTATTTCCAGCAATAAACCTTCTTTAATTAAATACCCCGTTAATTCGGTCATTGTTGCAGGCGTTATCTGTAATATTTTGGCTAAATCTGCTCGAGATAATGGGCCTTTTAAATAAAGTTGTTCGATAATTTCATTGCGTTGTTCGTGTTGCTTTTTAGATAAACTCGTCATATTTATTCACCAGCATATTTACTAAAATAGTAAATGAAAAAGGATCTAGCTTTCGCCAGATCCCATATTTCTGATGTACCTAGCGAAAGTTCGCAAGGCTTTATTATAGTTTAAAATTTACGATGTAGCTCTACGATTTCTTTAGCTAAATCAACAAATGTGATGGATGTCATTAAATGATCTTGGCTATGAACAATCAATAAAGAAACCGCAAAACCTTCACCTTGAGCTTCTTGTCTCAATAATGCAGTTTGAGATTTATGCGCTGTAAGCAATGATTCTTGTGCAAGTTTTAATTTGCTTTCTGCTTCATCAAACTGACCGCTTTTTGCTGCTCGAATCGCTTCAACTGCTAAAGACTTCGCTTCACCGCTACTTAAAATCAAGCCCATAATGGCGGATTCAAGATTTTCTTCTTCCATTATTTTCTCCTCATTGATTTAGTTGAGTAAACTGAGTGCTGATTCTAAAACTTTCGCTCCGTTCATCATTCCATAATCTTGCATATTGATTACCGCAACAGGAATAGAGTGTGGAGCCAGCTTTTCACGCATTGCTGCTTCTTCATAGCGAACTTGTGGCCCAAGTAATACAACATCAATACGATTTTCTTCAAGCTCTTTATCCACTTCAGAAACAGAAACCGCATAGATTTTTGCTTCAAGCCCCTGTTTTTCTGCTGCTTCTTTCATTTTTGTAACAAGTAGGCTAGTTGACATACCCGCAGCACAAGCAAGTAGAATAGTTTTCATTGTGTTCTCCTTAACGATTGATTGAACGCCCAATCATAGCTAACGTATGACGCTGACCACGAATGGCTTTACTCATTGTGAAAATATTTTCAACAGGGGCTAAACCGCCATAACCTGCATCACCAATGTGTTGAATATCAACACCGCACATCTTATTTTGGATAGCCATATAACGAATAGTTTCAGGCTCTGCACTTTCTTGGCTTGTGCCAATAGCCGTCATCACTAATGCACCGTGGCGATGAGCAACTTTCACCATCTCGCTTAGTTCGGCAGCTTGGAATCCCGGCACACTTCCGATTGATGGAGCAAGAATAACATCTGCTCCAGCTTCAATCAGTGCCTTAACGACTTCCAAATCAGCGACTGGCTCATCAACACCTGCTGCGTGCATTTTACCTGCAAAAATTAAGCCTGAGAAATGACGTTTAGCTGTTTTAACCGTTTCGATAATAGCGTTATTTGTTACGCCAGTTCCTGGGTTACCTGTAAAACAAACAAAATCAAAACCTAAACGCTCTATTTCTTGAATTGTTTCAACACGAGCTTGACGCCCAGATGAAATCTCAAGTTTCTCGTCCATCATTGCAGCACTTTGATCAACAGGTTCTAAATTAACACCGATTGGGCGACCAACTAACTGATGTAAACGGTCAATAATATTGGTTTCAACTTTATCGATACCTGCAATCACAGGTTCAAACACATCTAAGCCATTTAACAAAATAAGATCTGCCCCAAAGGCTCTTGCCATTTCAGAATTAGTGCATTCCGCAATATAAGGCTCTCGCGGTGCAACGTTTTCTGACAAAATAATTCGACCTTCCGATGCTTTAATACTTTGCTTTAATTCTTGTGCGGACATTGCAAGAATTTCAGAAGCCTCCGCACTTAAAAAACGCTTAACCATTTTAATTTACTCCCCTGCTTCTTGTTTTTTGAAATGTTTCTCAACCGCTATGAAGAATGGTAAGTAAAGAGCAATATCAATAATGATGAGTACAATTTGTAAGACAGCGCCCATCACACTTCCAGTTGTTAAGAAACCAGATAGAATTGGTGGCATTGTCCAAGATGCTTCTGCTCGAGTAAGTGGAACTAAACCTGATGACATTGCAGCCCAAGCAACCAATACGTTTACCATTGGTGCTAAAATAAATGGAACTAATAAAGTAACATTCATTACAACGGGTAAACCAAACATCGCAGGTTCATTGATATTAAATAATCCAGGAACAACTGTTAAAGGTGCAATAGCTTTAGTTTGTTTACTACCATTTTTCTTACGAGCATACCAAGCAATTGCTAATACTAAACCGATTGTCGCACCGCCACCGCCGATATAGACGAAGTTATCCATAAATGGTGTCGTAAAAATTTCTTGTAATGGTTCACCTGCTTTATAAGCGGCAACATTTGATGCAAGATTATCAATCCAAGTTGGTTTCATAATCGCATTCACTGTATTTCCACCGTGAATACCCACAAACCAGAAGATTGAGTTTAAACCCGCAATTAACATCACCCCAATCACACTACTACCAATCAACCCTAACGGGCCACCTAATACAGTTTGAGCAAGTTCGTGTAAGTTTGGTAAGTTATTTGCATCAAGAATACCATACACAATTAACCACATTGTAATGATAACTGCCCCAGGGATAATAGCAGAGAAACTACGAGATACTGCTGGTGGTACTGCATCAGGCAATTTAATCTGAATATCACGTTTGATAAACCAGTTATACATTGCAGCAGAAATTAAACCGATAATAATCGCAACAAATACCCCTTTCGCTGATAGATAAGATGCATTCACCCCAGCAGGTACAGCAAAGCCATCCGGTAATGCGACATTCGGGTTAGCTAAAGCAACAACGGCACGATTCACATAAGGTGTGACGGTAATAAAAGATGAAAGAGCGATTAAGCCTGATGCCACACCATCTACTTTTTCTTGGCGAGAATAGCTATAAGCGATCCCAAATACAGAAACAAGACCAAGTAAGCTAAAACTACCATCAACGCCTTTCCATAAATAGCCCGCAACCCCAATTTTACCTAGCCACTCTTCCCAACCAGGAATTGGGAATGAAGCAATAATCATAAAGAGTGAACCAATAATCAATAACGGCATTGATAGGGTGATCCCATCACGAATTGCCACTAAGCTCTTATTAGCACTCATTTTTGCTGCTATGGGCATTAGTTTTTTCTCAATGAACGCATTCATAAAACAACCTCCTTTCAGGTTACTTACAATTGGTTAGATAAACAAAGATATTTTATTTTCAATTAGCAATTTAATTATTTTTTATCATTAAATCACTTATTTTTTGCCATTATATAAACAAAAAATCCTTTATCAAGATAATTTAATTATTTTTTATAATAAATTATATGCGTATCATCTAAATGTTGTTATAGAAAAATAAAATACCCCACTGTCTATGCTAAACAGTAGGGTATGAGATAAAAGTGTACAAAACTAGATTAGTAACCACTCATTTATTATGAGTGGCTGAAATATGCTTATTTAACTATCTCATTTGGAGTAAAGAAGTAAGCAATTTCTCGTTTTGCGGAGTTTTCTGAGTCAGAACCGTGGACTGAGTTTTCTCGATAGCTTAGTGCAAAGCGATCTCGAATTGTGCCTTTTTCACGTTTTTCAGGATCAGTTGCTCCCATCAGAGTGCGATAGTGAGCAATCGCATTTTCCCCTTCTAAGACTGCAACAACAATCGGAGCAGAAGTCATAAATGCAACAAGTGGTGCAAAAAAATCCTTGCCTTGATGTTCTGCATAAAATCCTTCCGCCTGCTCTTGAGTTAAATGTAACATTTTTAAGGCTTTAACAGATAAGCCACTTTGTTCAATCTGCGTCAGAATTTCACCGATAATGTTTCGTTTAGTTGCATCAGGCTTAATGATTGAAAGTGTTTGTTGAATCATAGTTTTCCTTATTCTCTCTAACTATTTGAAGTAATACGGTATTGCGTCATTACTTCACTTGCATTCCAGCCGTTACGCCACTGTCAGCTGAAAGTAAGAAGAGATTTGAACCACCTGTCCCTGCTGATAAAATCATTCCTTCAGACATACCAAAAGACATTTTGCGTGGAGCAAGGTTGGCAATCATAATCACAAATCGACCTTCTAGCTCTTCAGGCTTATTATAAGCTGCTTTAATACCTGAGAATACTTGGCGAGTATGGTCACCAAGATCTAATTCAAAGCGTAATAACTTATCCGATTTTGGAACTGCCTCACATTTCAACACTTTAGCTACTCGCAAATCCAGTTTTGCAAAATCATCAATGGTAATTTCAGGGGCAATAGGTTCTACTGCCGTATCACAAGCGGTCACTTCTTTTCCTTTTTTTGCATCTTGCTGGGTAGTTTGAGCAAAGAGCTGTTTTGTTTCTTCAATTACTGCATCAATCTGTTTTTTCTCTAAACGAGAGAATAATGATTTAAATGGTGCAATAGTGTGGTTGAATAATGGAGTATCAATGTTGTCCCAACGTAATTGAGTTTGTAAGAACCCTTCAGCACGCTCTGCTAACTGTGGTAACACAGGTTTTAAGTAGCTCATCAATACTCGGAATAATTCTAAGCCCATTGAGCAAACGGCTTGTAATTCCGCCTCTTTGCCTTCTTCTTTGGCGATAACCCAAGGTGCTTTTTCATCAATATATTTATTTGCTTTATCGGTTAATGCCATAATTTCACGAATCGCTTTATTAAATTCTCTGCTCTCATAATATGTAGCAATTTGTTCTGATTGTGCAATAAATTCAGCAAAAAGAGCAGGATCTTGCAATTCGCCAGCCAGTTTTCCATCAAAACGTTTTGTGATAAAACCTGCATTACGAGAAGCCAGATTCACTAATTTATTGACAATATCGCTATTTACACGTTGTACGAAATCATCAAGGTTAAAATCAAGATCTTCAATTCGATCATTTAATTTCGCTGCGTAGTAATAACGTAAACATTCAGGATCGATATGTTTTAAATAAGTGCTTGCTTGAATAAAAGTACCACGAGATTTCGACATTTTCTGCCCATCTACCGTTACATAACCGTGTGCAAAAACGTTGGTTGGTTTGCGGTGATCGCTACCTTCTAACATAGCTGGCCAGAATAGGCTGTGGAAATAAACAATATCTTTACCGATAAAGTGATAAAGCTCTGCATCGGAGTCTTTTTTCCAGAAATCATCATAATTGATGTCTGTACGGTCACATAAATTCTTAAATGAAGCCATATAACCGATAGGTGCATCTAGCCATACATAGAAAAATTTATTTTCTGCATCAGGGATTTGGAAACCAAAGTAAGGTGCATCACGACTAATATCCCACTGCTGTAAACCACTTTCAAACCATTCTTGCATTTTATTAGCAATTTCAGGTTGAAGTGAGCCTGAGCGAGTCCATTCTTTTAACATTCCTTCAAAACTTGGTAAATCAAAGAAAAAATGTTCCGATTCTTTAACCACTGGCGTTGCCCCCGATACCGCAGAACGTGGGTTAATTAAATCCATTGGGCTATAAGTAGAGGCACAAACTTCACAGTTATCGCCATATTGATCTTCTGCTTTACATTTCGGGCAAGTCCCTTTAACAAAGCGATCAGGCAAGAACATATTCTTTTCAGGATCGAATAATTGTGAAATTACCTTACTTTTAATAAAGCCATTTGCTTTTAATTTTTTATAGATTGCCGAAGTCAGCTCTTTGTTTTCTTCGCTGTGCGTAGAGTGATAGTTATCAAAGCTGATATTAAACCCCGAGAAGTCTGCGATATGATCTGCTTTCGCTTTTTCGATAAGCTCTTCTGGCGTAATGCCTAATTTATCTGCATTAAGCATAATTGGGGTGCCGTGAGCATCATCTGCACAGACAAAATGAACTTTATGCCCACGCATACGTTGGAAACGTACCCAAATATCCGCTTGAATATGCTCAAGCATATGTCCTAAATGAATTGCTCCATTCGCATAAGGTAGGGCACAAGTAACTAAAATCTTTCTTTGTGGATTTGACATTGATAATCTCTCTAACATATAGCAAAAAAAATGATTGAATTGTAACGGAAAAGGCTTTAATTGTGTAGGGAAAGGATAATAAGTGGTAGGACAACTGCATATGTTGCCCGTTTTTCAACCTATGAATCAAGCAACAACTCAATCTCTAAATTCATCAGACCAACTAGCAGCTGTAAGTTTTACTTTCATACTCTGCATTAATTTTTCGATCTAGCTCGCAAAATAAAAATCTTCCGCTACATCATATCGTAATCAAAGTTCAAAATATCTTCTCCAAATTGCTTGATGTAGCCTTCAAGTGATAAATTATCTTATATCGACTCTTTTCACTGATTTTATAAACAGTAATGGCGGACGATGACGTAAATCTTTAAACTCATTATGCCATTCTGTCTGCTCTGCTAACATAGGCTCTTCTACTCTTATAATCTCAAATCCTACATCAATTAAGCTATTTAAAATAGTCGCAGTGGTTCTATGATAAGTTCTGAAAGGTTGCTGAAACCAATTTCTATTTCGTAGTCCTTCTTCTCGGTAAAAACTAAGACGATAGGCTATTTGTTGTTTATTTTGGTCTTTAACCCAGCGTTCTCCTTCACGAAAGCAGGTCGTTATTGGGTGTTCTTGGGAAAAAACTAACATACCATTGGGAGCTAGTTTTGAATGAATACGTTGTAATAAACCTTTCAGATCTTCAACATAGTGAAAAGCAAAAGAACTCGTCACCAAATCAAAATTAGTTTCTTCAATTTGATCTAACTGCTCCATTGGTAAACAATAACAATGATAAGCGGTTTGATCATAACCATTTTTTGCAAAACCTTGCTCTGCTTGTGCTAGCATTGATTGAGAAAGATCTAAGCCCACCACTTTTTTCGCACCTTGTTGCAAATAATGGAGAAGATGCTCTCCCACGCCACAACCTAAATCAAGCACTTGCTTGTGATTAAGATCGGGCAAAAGCGAGAACATTGTCGGCTTTTCAACTATCTCATTTAGGCTAATCGGGTTCTCACGCAACTTTAAATAATTAGCAAAAAAAATCGGATTATCATAAACACTCTGTTTCATTTTTCTCTTGCTCACTTTTCTAATGCTACGCCTTTTCTAAATTTGCCATTTTGGCAATCAACCATTTAATCCCTTGTTGTACAAAAGCAACCTGTAAGCGAGTTTGATCGCCACTGCCTTCGACATTGATGATTGTACCTTGTCCAAATTTCTCGTGACGGACTTTTTGCCCCATCTTCCAAGGGCTATCCTCAAGTACAGAAGCGGTTGGTTTTGGGGAATTTTTTGCAAAAAAGTGAGCAGGTCGATTGATATTACCACGCAAACGGACTTCTCGAATGTGCTCTTCAGGTAATTCGGCAATAAATCGGGAAGGTAAATGACGCTCTTCTTTACCATATAAACGACGGCTTTCCGCATAGCTAATTGTGAGTTTCTTTTTCGCTCGAGTAATACCGACATAAGCTAAACGCCGTTCTTCTTGTAAACGCCCTTCGTCAAAACTCATTCCGCTTGGAAAAATGCCTTCTTCTACACCAACAATAAATACTCTTGGAAATTCAAGCCCTTTTGCTGAGTGTAAAGTCATCAGCTCCACATAATCTTGATGTGGTGATGCTTGTGTCTCACCTGATTCTAATGATGCGTGAGTTAAAAAAGCGGTTAGATCGCTCATTTCTTCTGCTTCATCAGGTTTATTAAATTGGCGTGCAGCAGTTACTAATTCTTCCAAGTTTTCAATACGAACTTCGCCTTTTTCCCCTTTCTCTTGTTTATACATTTCGTATAAGCCAGACTTACGGATAACAAAATCAGTTTGCTCAAAAAGTGACATTTGTTCTGTTTCTTGCTCAAGTGCATTGATTAAATCCACAAAACGTAATAAAGCCGATGCAGCTCGCCCTGAAAGTTGCTCTGCTTGAACAGCAACTTGAATAGCTTGCCATAAAGTAATTTGGCGTGTACGAGTGAGCTGTCGCAAAATATCTAACGTACGATCGCCGATACTACGCGGTGGCGTATTTACCACACGTTCAAAAGCAGCATCATCTTGGCGGTTAGCAATTAAACGTAAATATGCTAAAGCATCTTTGATTTCTTGGCGTTCAAAGAATCGCATTCCGCCATAAATACGATAAGGAATACTTGCTTGAATAAGAGCTTCTTCAATAACACGCGATTGGCTGTTGCTACGATAAAGCACCGCACATTGATTTAGCTCGCCTTCATCTTCTTTCCATTGTTTAATTTGTGATGCTACAAAACGGGCTTCATCAAGCTCATTGAAGGCACAATAAATATCAACGGGCTCACCATCTCCACTATCCGTCCACAAATTCTTACCTAAGCGGTTTTCATTATTGGCAATCAACCCATTAGCAGCACTTAAAATATTCCCCGTAGAGCGATAATTCTGCTCTAAACGAATTGTTTGTGCATTGGTATAATCATCTAAAAAGCGTTGGATATTCTCAACTTGAGCACCACGCCAGCCATAAATTGATTGGTCATCATCACCAACAATCATTACATTGCTACTATTGCCTGCAAGTAAATGAATTAAGTCATACTGAATGTTGTTGGTATCTTGAAACTCATCAATGAGAATTTGTCGAAATCGTTGCTGATAACGCTGTAAAATCAATTTATTTTGTTTAAATAGCTCATAGGTTCTAATGAGTAGCTCTGCAAAATCGAGTAAACCTGCACGATCACAAGCATCTTGGTAGATCTGATAAATTTGTACTAATTTTTGGGTATTAACATCATCACTACGTTCAATGTCTTTTGCTCGTAATCCTAGATCTTTCTTAGCATTGATAAACCACGCCACTTGTTTTGGTGGAAAATGTTTTTCATCAATATTATGTAATTTCAATAAGCGTTTAATTAGGCGTTGTTGATCTTCACTATCCATAATTTGAAAATCTTGCGGAAGATTTGCATCAAGGTAGTGCATTCTCAGTAAACGATTAGCGATACTATGGAAAGTCCCGACCCACATTCCAAATAGTCGATGATCACTAGATTGAGATAACGTATGTTCAATGCGATGACGCATTTCTGCTGCGGCTTTATTGGTAAATGTAACCGCTAAAATGCTCGCTTCGGGAATATTTTCCACCCCAATTAACCAAGCTATGCGGTGTGTTAATACCCGAGTTTTACCACTGCCAGCCCCAGCTAATACAAGATAGTTACCTAATGGAGCCGCTACTGCTTCTCGCTGTTTATCATTTAATCCGTCTAATAATAAAGAAAAATCCATCAAAACGCCTCTTTTATGTGATTTTATACAGTATTTTTTGTTATTATAGCTTACAAGCGGTGGGATTGGGAAAATTTTTTGCAAGAAAAAAAGACTTAATTCCCCAATACGAGAAATTAAGCCTTAGTCTATTATTTATGTGTATGGCAATGAATTACATCATTCCGCCCATTCCACCCATACCGCCCATTCCAGCACCTAAGTCCGCTTTTTCATCTTTAGGTAAATCAGTGATCATACATTCTGTGGTGATCATTAACCCTGCGATAGAGGCTGCAAATTGTAATGCTGAACGAGTTACTTTAGTTGGGTCTAAGATACCCATTTCTAACATATCGCCATATTGTTCTGTCGCCGCATTATAGCCATAGTTGCCACTACCATCTTTTACATTACGAGCAACAACTGATGCTTCTTCACCTGCATTGGTTACGATTTGGCGAAGTGGAGCTTCCATCGCACGCAATGCCAGTTTAATACCCACGTTTTGTTCTTCATTATCGCCTTTTAAGGTTGTTGCTACTTTGCTTGCAGCACGAACTAATGCTACGCCACCACCAGCAACGATACCTTCTTCAACCGCTGCACGAGTTGCGTGAAGTGCATCATCAACACGATCTTTCTTCTCTTTCATTTCAACTTCAGTCGCTGCACCAACTTTAATCACTGCAACACCGCCAGCTAATTTCGCTACACGTTCTTGTAGTTTTTCTTTGTCATAATCTGATGTTGAATCTTCGATTTGCTGACGAATTTGAGCAACACGACCTTTAATTTGTGCTTCATCACCAATACCGTCAATAATAGTGGTATTGTCTTTTGAAATTACAACACGTTTCGCTTGACCGAGTTCTTCAAGCGTTGCTTTCTCTAATTCCATACCGATTTCTTCTGAAATCACTGTACCTGCTGTTAAAATCGCAATATCTTGTAACATTGCTTTACGGCGATCACCAAAGCCCGGTGCTTTAACTGCTGCGACTTTCACAATACCACGCATTGTATTCACAACTAAAGTTGCTAATGCTTCGCCTTCAATATCTTCTGCAATAATTAACAATGGTTTCGCTGCTTTTGCTACCGCTTCTAATACAGGAAGGATTTCACGAATGTTGCTGATTTTTTTATCAACTAACAAAATATATGGATTTTCTAACTCAACTGTACCTGCTTCAGGTTTATTGATGAAGTATGGTGATAAGTAACCACGATCAAACTGCATACCTTCCACCACATCTAAAGCATCTTCTAAACCTGTACCGTCTTCAACAGTAATTACGCCTTCTTTGCCTACTTTTTCCATTGCTTGAGCGATCAATTTACCCACAGTGCTGTCTGAGTTTGCAGAAATTGTCCCTACTTGCTCAATCTCTTTCGATGTTTCACAAGGTTTAGAAAGTGTTTTTAATTCTTCAACCACAGCGGTAACGGCTTTATCAATACCACGTTTTAAATCCATCGGATTCATTCCTGCCGCAACTGCTTTTAAGCCTTCATTTACGATAGCTTGTGCTAATACCGTTGCAGTCGTTGTACCATCACCTGCCGCATCATTCGCTTTTGACGCAACTTCTTTTACCATTTGTGCACCCATATTTTCGAATTTATCTTCTAATTCGATCTCACGAGCAACCGAAACACCATCTTTAGTGATCGTTGGTGCACCAAATGCTTTATCTAATACTACGTTACGACCTTTAGGGCCTAAAGTTACTTTCACTGCGTCTGCTAATACATTCACACCGTTTAACATTTTAACGCGTGCATCATTGCCAAATTTTACGTCTTTTGCTGCCATTTTTTATTTTCCTATTATTTCAATTATTCTACGATTGCTAAAATATTATCTTCAGAAAGAATTAATACTTCTTCGCCGTCAATTTTTTCTGCTTTTACGCCATACTCATTAAAGATAACTACATCGCCCACTTTCACATTTAACGGGAGCACTGTGCCATTATCTAAAGTACGACCGTTACCGACCGCTAATACTTTACCACGAGTTGATTTTGTTGCAGCGGAACCTGTCAATACGATACCGCCTGCTGATTTAGTTTCCTCTTCTTCACGTTTTAAAATAACTTTATCGTGTAATGGACGAATTTTCATTGAAATAGCTCCTTATAGCCTTGTAGATTAAAATATTTGCCCTGATTTTAGGGTAACGGGGAGCTATTTGGTGGTAAGAATTTACTTTTCAAGGGGAAACGACAAAAAATTGCAAAATTTTTGTAAAAACAGACCGCTTGTTGCTTGATATGTAAAATTTTTGAGCGTAAATTCCAATTCTTATTGATTTAAAGAGGAATAAAATGATGTACAAGCTACCGCAACAGATTGTAATAAATAATGAAATTCTACTTGAGAAAATCAACGATGGGCATAGTGAAGCCATTTTTACACAGATTGATCGCCATCGTGATTATTTATCTCAATTTGTCCATTGGACAAGATTTACGCATAAGTTGGAAGACTCACAGAATTTTGTGAAATTGTGTGAAAAGGAAGCCGAAAGTGGTGAATCTTTTGTTTGGGCGATTTGTTGGCAAGGAAAAGCGGTAGGAACAATTAGTTTTAATAAGCCGATTGATTGGGAAAACAGAACAGCCCACATCGGTTACTGGCTTTCGCCTGAAATGCAAGGGCAAGGCATTGTTACACAAGCGGTTAATGCAATTATCAATGCGACTCAAGATCAATTTACCCATTATATTTTACGCTGTGCAACTCACAATTCCCGCAGTAATGCAGTGGCTCAACGTTGTGGTTTTGTCTTTGTAGAAGTGCAAGAAAATGCTGAAAAAATTGGCGATAATCTTTATTCACTCAATGTGTATCGCCGATCAAGTTTGATATAAAAGATAAATATTAAACTCAACCGGCTTTTAAATACAGCAAGAACTATAAGATGATACGCTTAATAACTTAATTTGCTGTTTTAGGTAACTTATACAGCTGTTTGTTATACAAATAGCTACCTAACAATGCGTGAGCTAAGGCTTCTTTTTTCATTGTTTCTGGCTGTTCTTTTACAGTAAGTTGATTATTCTGCGGATTATATTCATAACCTTTAGCCGCCGTATTTGGCTGAAGAATAATCACATCATTCCCTTTCATCATTGCTTGGGTTTGATCATATTGCATAAAGGCACGATTTGGATCAACCTGTTGAGTAAGATCATAACCGATCATTGGGTAATCACCACTTATCCCAGCCAATGAAAGTAATGTAGTCGGCATATCAATTTGGCTGACTAAACGTGGATCACGTTTTGCTTCAATCCCTTCCCCTAAAATTAACGCTGGAATATGGAAGTTTTTAACGGGTACTAATTCCGCTCCACCAACTCGAGAATCGTGATCAGCAATCACTAAGAAAATGGTATCTTTCCAATAGTTTGATTGTTTCGCTAATTTGAAGAAATAGCCTAGGGCGTAATCTGCATATTTTGCTGCATTATTACGGGTCTGTTTTTCTTTATCAAACAGTTCAATTTTTCCATCTGGAAATTCAAATGGGTCGTGATTACTTGAGGTAAAGACTAAGCTAAAGAATGGTTGATCACCTTTGGCTAATTCTGTAAAGGTTTCATTCGCTTTATCAAACAAGTCTTCATCACTCATTCCCCAAGTGGCGACAAATTTTGGATTTTTGTAATCCTTCTCATCAATAATTTTTTGGAAACCATTTCCGTAGAAATAGCTTGCCATATTATCAAAGTGTTTCTCACCACCGTAAATAAACGACGTGTGATAGCCTTGACGCCCTAGTAAATCGGCAATAGTAAAGAAACCATTCTGGCTTTTTGTTAGTTTTACCGTTGCACGAGCGGGAGTGGGTGTAAAACCTGCGGTAACCGCTTCAATTCCACGCACTGAACGAGTTCCTGTGGCATATAAATTCTCAAATAACCAACCTTCTTGAGCCAATTTATCAAATTCAGGCGTAAGCGGTTTGCCTCCTAAAGTCCCTACAAATTGAGCCCCTAAACTTTCTTCTAATAGAATCACGATATTTTTAGGTTTACCTTGATAGGTCGCTTTATTGCGAGTTAAAGTGGGGTACTCTGCAGAAATATAATCGCTTTCGGCACGTCCACGACTTGCTTTGACAATGCTTAGCATCTCATCAACAGGCATTTTTCCATACTGTTCCGATGACTTGTCTTCATCTTTTAATTGTTGTGCAGCATATAAGACAGAGTAACCTGAGTTAAGTACGAGTGAATTAACTAACGGATCGCCTGAAAATGCCACCATTGCTGGATTGATACCACGATGATTTAAAGTGGAGCGAGCCCCAACAAAAGAAACCGCAATAATCACTAAGGCAATGACTGGTCGCCATTTCCAGCTTGGTAGCTGTAAATTTTTAACCGCCCAGCCAGATAATTTCCAATAAATCACACTCGCAATTACGGTAACAATTAAGCTAGATAATACCGCTACAAGATGTCCATTCGCTAACATCGAGAAAACTTCTTTCGGGTAAAGCAAATATTCAATAAATAAACGGTTTGGACGGAAATCGTAAGTTTCAATAAATGCAGGTGTTGCGACTTCCATAAACAGAATAAAGACACTTCCGACAGTGAGCCAAATGCGTAAAATTTTCTGCCAAATAGTGCCTAATATATTGTTATTCAAAAAGAGTACGCTAAAAAGTGCAGGTACGCCAAAAAGATAACAAATGGAAACAATATCAATGCGTAACCCTTGTAAGAATAAACGTACCCAACCATCAACGGCAGTAATACGTTCTGCTTGCCAAAGAGACAGTCCGATACGAGATAAAGTGAAAATGATTAAATTAAGACCAATAAAGAAGAATATTGGGAATAAAATGGAACGTTTTTTTTGCATATAAAGACCTTAGTCTAATAAAGTAATGGTATCACCAACACGAATAACGCCACTATTTTCGGGTACTAGATGAATACCAAATAATGGTTTGCCTTTTTCATTCGTATGGTGCTGTTTAAGTGTTCTAAAGGGTTCAGCTTTGGGATCAAACTCTAAGGTATCTAAATTACGAGTAATCAAAACACAGCGAGTACAACATTGAGCAAAACGCAATATCACATCGCCGATTTGAATGCGTTGCCACTGCTCTTCTTCAAAAGCTAAATCGCCATCTATGACAATATTGCCACGAAACTGTTCCATTGTAACAGGAACTGGCGACCATTCTTGCACTTGTTTTAAAGATTGTTGTGAAACTAACAAAATTGGATTGCTATCCGCAAAGCTCATTGGATTAGGTTCAAAATTCGCCACTTGGCGTTGGCTTTTCTCTCCAAGCCAACGAAGTTGAACTTCTCGCCCAAACAAACCACTCAACCACTGATTAACGGAATGATGAGCAATCCAAGACGAAAAGTGAGTTCCCCAAACTTCGCTATCAGCACTTTTTACAAAATCACGATAATACACGATACATTGTTCCCCATTATCTGCACGAATTACGACGCCAGTTGAAAATGGAAAAGCAGCTAACTGATAGAGCACTTTCTCTTTACGAGCTGTAATAAATGTACCATCAGATTCGGTAATCATAAATTCTCGGTCAAAATTCAAACCTTGCGGATGAACAAAAGCTTGTTCTACAACATAAGCCTTTGACGATTTGATTGGATATATATTTAATTGCGTGACTTTCACATTCACTCTCCTTTTTGAAATTGGCACAATAGCGGAAATTTACGAAATTTTCCACTTTTGAATGTATTGAATAATTCAGCACATATTATATAAAGCTAGATTGACGCACCTTATGCTTAAGATTAAGATAGGGAACATAAATCACAAAATTTCTAACGTTATAAGGGAAATACAATGAAATCAAACAACCAACCTGTAAAGATGGAGCTAAAAGGTGAAGCGGGAAAACGTGTTGCATTAGCCGCTGCTAAACGAGTGATAAAAACGCACAACAAAGAAATTAAAGCCCTTGCTTATAAATGATCGATATTGAACTAGTCCTCGCAATACATCAGGTTATCTTAAAAAATGAGCCTGGATTAAAAGGTTTTGCCGATATTGGCAAACTAGATAGTGCTTTAGCTCGTATTGATAATTGGATGCTTTATGAAAATACCAATAATGTATTTGATATTGCTGCACTTTATGCGATAGCAATAGCTAAAGCCCACGCATTTCCTGATGGAAATAAGCGTACTGCAATGGTAACAATGCTAACTTATCTCGATCTACAAGGTATTGAAATTCAAGCAGATATAGGATTAGATGACATAATGGTGGATGTTGCAAGTGGGAAATTAACTTTCTATCAATTATCACAATATTTACAACAAGTTAGTTCAGAATAATTTACATTATAAATACTAAGGAAACTATCGTGGCAAAGAAACCAACCCAAGATTTTGAGACAACACTTAAAGAGCTGGAAGAAATTGTCGGTCGTTTAGAATCAGGCGATCTTCCTCTTGAAGAAGCCCTAACTGAGTTTGAAACCGCTATTAAACTGGTTCAGCAAGGGCAAGAACGCTTACAAAAAGCAGAACAACGTATTCAAATTCTCTTACAAAAAGATCAAGACAGTGAATTGGTGGATTATCAATAATGACATATCAACTTTCTCACGAGCTTACGCAATGCCAGCAACGTGTTAATGATTTTCTTGCAACCCAATTAACGCAATATGATAATTTTAACTCACCGCTTATTGATGCAATGTCTTATGCTGTGTTGCTTGGTGGAAAACGAGTTCGACCGTTTTTAATTTATACGACGGGAAAAATGTTAGGTGTTCCATTAGAACAACTCGATCACTCTGCAGGAGCAATGGAAGCTATTCACGCTTATTCGCTAGTTCACGATGATTTACCCGCAATGGATAATGATACTCTTCGTCGAGGTAAACCGACTTGCCATATTGCATTTGATGAAGCAACCGCTATTTTAGCAGGCGATGCTTTGCAAACCTTTGCTTTTGAATTATTAAGTCAAGATCCTACCATTTCAGAAAAACAAAAGATCCTACAAATTCAACTACTTGCAAGCTCATCTGGAGCAAAAGGAATGTGCTTGGGGCAAAGTTTAGATCTGTTATCTGAAAATAAAAGTGTTTCACTTAGTGAATTGGAGCTAATTCACCGTAATAAAACAGGTGCTTTGATTTTAGCTTCTGTGTTAATGGGGTTTAATTTATCAAAATATGTGGATAATCAACAAATTAAACAACACTTAACACGCTACGCCCAAGCTATTGGTTTAGCATTTCAAGTACAAGATGATATTTTAGATGTTATCGGACAAAGTGAAAAAATAGGAAAAACCGTAGGAGCAGATCAGGCTTTAAATAAGAGTACCTACCCTAAACTACTTGGTTTAGATGGAGCAAAACAAAAAGCCGAAGACCTCTATCAAGTAGCTCTTTTATCTTTAGCACAACTCCCATTTGATACCACAGCGCTAGCTGAATTGGCTAGTTTTATAGTTAAACGTGAGAGTTAATCGCCTTGAATAAAAAAACCTGCCAAATAAGCAGGTTTTTTTATTATTATTATTTATCTTTATTTGTCTCTGTCGAAGAAGTTTGTGCTTTAGATTTTTCTTCTTCACTTAATACAACAGAACCTGCACTTGTGCGGCGTTGTAATTCGTGATTTTGTAGTAAAGCGTTAATTCTACGTTGTTGATATTCTAGTTGTTGCTCAGTTGGTTGGTCTTTTGCTGGGGCATTATAACTAACTTGTTGAACAGAATTGGTAAATGGTAAAGTCTGCAATGCAGGCTGCTCTGTTGTAGCAACTTCTTCACCACTATTAAAGGTATTAACGCCAATAACCGCCATTAAACATACCGATGCAGCAACACCTGCTTGCATTAAAGGCGTACCCCAACGTTTTAACTTGAGTAACAAACCTTTTGGTTTTGCACTTTCAGCCGTTCTTTCAATCTCTTCATTCTCAAGCAAGGCTTCCATCTTCGCAGAGAAATCATTGCCTAAAAGAATATCTTCACCACGCATTACACTACGAACTGCGTGATAACTTGCCCATTTTTGTTGTAGCTCTTCACTTTTACACAATGTATCGGTAAATTCTCCATTCACATTATGTCCGTCCATATAGGCGGAAAGTGTTTCTCGTTGTTGCATAGATAACTCCAATGATATTTAAATCTGTTGCATTAAAGGATTAACTTTCGCATCAATCGCTTCTCTAGCTCTAAAAATTCGTGAGCGAACAGTTCCCACAGGACACTGCATCACTTCCGCAATTTCTTCATAACTTAACCCATCAATTTCCCGCAAAGTAATCGCAGTTTTTAATTCATCAGGTAAGTTCTCAATCGTATCAAATACGATACGTTTTAATTCTTCAGATAGCACCAAATTTTCAGGGGTATCTGCTTCTCTTAATTGAACGCCACTATCATAACTTTCAGCATCTTCAGCGAGAATATCTTCTTTAGGAGGTCTTCTGCCTAAAGCAGTTAAATGATTTTTAGCGGTATTTACAGCAATTCGGTAAAGCCAAGTATAAAAAGCACTTTCGCCACGAAAAGATTCTAATGAACGATAGGCTTTAATAAAAGATTCTTGCACAATATCAGGAATGTCGTCTCGTGCGACATAGCGTGTTAGCAGCCCTGCTACTCTATTTTGATAACGTACGACGAGTAAATTAAATGCTTTTTTATCACCTTGTTGTGCGCGTTCAACCAATGCCTGATCGGTTATTTGTTCACTCATCTATTTGCGTTCTCCTAACTTCTACGCGTAGATTCTTTCTAATGCACGCTCTGTTAGTGCGTGAATTGATTAGAAAGTTCATAAAAATAGTTTAACTGATTAAAAATTACACTCTTATTTTACTGCGTTTAAAAATGCCAAATAATAAGCATAATCCACTGATTATAAAAATACTCCAATGCCCAAAACGAGCAAATGGCGTTTCCCCTTTCGTTGCATAAAGCTGATGGGTTAATGTTGTTGTTTCAAACTGTGGAGCTTGAGCGATAACTTGCCCTAAATGATCAACAAACGCAGTGATTCCTGTATTTGTTGATCGGATAAGCGGTTTACCTAGCTCTAATGCTCTCATTCTCGCCATTTGAAAATGTTGCCAAGGCCCTTGGCTCTCACCGAACCACGCATCATTTGAAATCGTCAATAAATAGTCGGCATTATACATCTTTTGATTTTGTTGGACTTGATGACCAAAAATGATTTCATAGCAAATTGCCATATTAAAACGGTGTTGAGCAACTAATAATGGTGCTTGGAAAAAATCACCTTGAGATAAGTTAATGGGTAATACAAAAATCTCTCTCATCCAATCTAACAACTGCCCGAATGGCACATACTCACCAAAAGGAACGAGATGATGTTTATTATAACGTGCTGATTTATATAAAGAATAAGGTTCTTTAGGATTACCTAAAACCACCGCACTATTAAATAATCCTTGTTGGCTTTGATATAACGTGCCGATAATAATTTCACTCTGCTTCATCTGAGCAACTTGATCCAACCGAGTTAATAAAGGCTCAATTTGCTGTTCTAACGCTGGAATTGCAGATTCTGGCAACACGATGACATCACTCTTACCTAACAATGGCTGAATTAAACGAGAGTAAGTTTGCACCGTAAAATCAAAATGTGCAGGATCCCACTTCATTTTCTGTTCAATGTTTCCTTGAACAAGACTAATTGTGGTAGGCTCTTTCTGCTTATCTATTTCAATAAAAGAGAAAAACTGCGAAGTAAAAGCGATAAGTAATATCATCACTAACTTAGCGGTACAAGCGGTAGGATACTGGCGATCTTTTGCAAATTTGCGAAAAATCCACACAATATAACCGCTTATCAGCATCACCAAAAAGGTTAGTCCTTCCACTCCAAATAGCGGAGCGATTCCCCAAAATGGGCTATCAATTTGCGTATAACCAAATTGTAGCCAAGGAAATCCCGTAAAGACTATCCCTCGTAAATATTCGGTAAAGGTAAAGACACTGGCTATAACCCAAGGGTTATGCCACTGAAAGCGTTGTAGTAAGTAACTGAATAATAAATAATAAATAGCTAAATAACAGGCTAACAATAATACTGCGAGATAACTAACAATTTCAGGCACTCCGCCAAATTGGATCATACTAACGTGAACCCAATTTACGCCAATCGCAAAATAACTAACCGCCCATAAAAACGTAGCGATTAACGCAGTACGTTTTTCAGAAAATGTTGCCACCCAAATCAGCCCTATTGCTGAGATAAAAGCAACAACCCAGTAGTCAAATGGGGAATAAGCAAATGTACCTATTCCCCCAGAAATTAAACCGATAAGATAAGCGGTAAGATTTGATGATTTTTTTGCAATAACCATTATTATTGTTTCTCTACAACCTATTTTTACTCGTGATTTCCATCTTTTTGTTGCATCAAAGCAAGCTGTTCATCGGTTACGGTAACTCGTAACTGAATTAAACGGCGGCTATCTGCAGATGTTACTTTAAATAAGATACCATTTAATTCTATGGTTTCTCCCCGTTTTGGCAAATACCCAAAGGCTTGCAAGACTAACCCACCAACTGTATCCACTTCTTCATCATCAAACTGTGTCGCAAATTGCTGATTAAACCGTTCTATGTCGGTTAATGCCAATACAGCGTAACTATGTTGAGAAAGCTGGCGAATAGGTTCAATTTCTTCTTCATCAAACTCATCTTCAATATTACCAACAATTTGCTCTAGAATATCTTCGATAGTCACTAACCCTGAAACTGCACCAAATTCATCTACCACAATTGCCATATGAAAACGCTCTGAGCGGAATTCTTTTAACATTCTATCGACACGTTTACTTTCTGGCACAATAACTGCGGGGCGTAAAATTTCTTCCATATTAAATGGCTCAGAATCTGAACGTAAATATTTGAGTAATTCTTTGGCTAATAAAATACCTTCAATGGTATCTTTTCCATCTCTAATAACGGGAAAACGGGAATGTGCCGATTCAATAATAATATCGACACAAGCATCTAATGGCTGATCCGCATCAATAAAAACAATCTGTGGACGAGGGATCATTATATCGCGAACACGCAATTCGGAGATCTCCATTACCCCTTCGATCATCTCTTTGGTATCGCTATCTATCAGCTCATTTTCGGCAGAATCACGAATAACTTCGACAAGATCTTCACGATTTTTTGGTTCTTGTTGAAATAACCCACTAAATAAGGATTTAAAAAATGATTTTTTTTCTGAAGAGCTTATGCTCTGTTGGTCATCACTCATTTGATATACTCATAAATAAATAAAACTTGAGAAAGCTATCACAATTTAGATAAAAAATCGACATTAGTTCGCATTCCTTGCTTTCTATTTACATAAATTTAGCATAGGATATGCACAATTTTTTCGTCATATCGGCTTTATAGGAGTTCATTTTATGAAATTAGCCAAAATTGCATTTACTTTGAGTGCTTTATTTATCAGTGCTACCACTTTAGCAGGAACAGTGAGTAGCTCATCTAATATCAATTTTTTAGCTTTTGATGGGCAAAAAGTTAAAAAAAGCACCAAATTAGAAGTCAATGATAGTAACCAACACCAAGTTGTAGTCGAAGTTTCCAGTATTTACCATTCAGGCTCAGACAGCTCTTTCTTTGAATCACAACCTATTGTCATTACATTTGCAGGTAGTACTGAAGATATTAAAATTACCGCACCTGATTTACGCACTGATAGCAATGTTGCCGAATTTAAAAAAGCACCTAAATTCAGCGTAAAAACAGCATCTGGTAAAGAGTTAGAATATAAACACGATTACTTAAAAGGTGAAGGTTTTATGCCGAATGCGAACATTGTAGAAAACTTATCAAATTATAATAGCAGTGATAATGTTGCATCATTAAAATCACTTGCCGTTACCCCAATGGCAGCTATGATGCCAACATCAAATGGTAAAGCGACAAAAGGTAAAGTAATGGTTCAAGGTGAAAATATTGCGGAGCAACAATTACAATACTGGTTCCAACAAGCAGATAAAGAAACCCAAAAACGTTTCTTAGATTGGGCGAAAAAACAGTAAAAATATCCGCTAAATGATAATAAGCCTTGTAGGATATACAAGGCTTATTTACTCGTAATTTACTTCACTTCTCTAATCATAATTTCTGAAGGAATAACACTACCTTGCCAGTAGAGTTCAGCTGCTACTTTTGATGCTAACTCTGCATAGGCTTGGCTGATTTCGTGATTAGGATCTGCAATGACTGTCGGTGTGCCATTATCAAGATCTTCACGCAGACGAATATGCAATGGTAATTGACCTAATACCTGAGTTTTATATTTTTCTGCGACATGATTTGCCCCACCTGTACCAAAAATATGTTCGTGATGTCCGCAATTTGAACAAATATGCACGCTCATATTCTCGATAATCCCTAATACAGGCACTGCCACACGTTCAAACATTGCGATACCTTTAATCGCATCAAGTAGGGCAATATCTTGTGGAGTAGTAACTACCACAGCCCCTGTAACAGGAATTTGCTGTGAAAGTGTTAATTGGATATCCCCTGTGCCTGGTGGCATATCAATAACTAAATAATCTAAATCAGGCCACCACGTTTCTTGTAATAACTGGCTTAATGCACTACTTGCCATTGGCCCACGCCAAATAGTTGCATTATCAGGTTCCATTAGATAACCGATAGAATTAGAGTAAATGCCTTGTGCCTCAATCGGTGTGATATGTTTATTATCAGGCGATGTTGGGCGTTGATCTGCTGCTCCTAACATATGTGGAATAGATGGACCATAAATATCCGCATCTAAAATCCCCACTCTTGCACCTTGAGCTTTTAAGGCGAGAGCTAAGTTCACTGTCGTTGTTGATTTTCCTACACCACCTTTACCCGATGTGACTGCAATAATATTCTTAACACCATTTACAGCGGGGTGATTGTTGGCACGCTTTAACGTAGCAATTTGATAATGCATAACCCATTTTGCTGAATTAGCATTTACTGCTAATTTTAGTTTTTCTTCCGTTGCCTGTTTCAGTGCTGCAAATCCACTATTCCAAGCAAATGGCATTGTAAATTCAAGACGTAAAATTCCACCTGCTAATTCTGCTTTTTTAAGTGCATTCAACGCCAACAGATCTTTTTGTAAGGTTGGGTGTGTAAATTGTTGAACAATCTCTTTAATTGTACTGAGCTGTTGTTCGTTAAGTTGGTTCATTGTGTATCCTTGTTTTGTCGATATAAATCTTTGCTGTAAATCACTTCACTACTGTTATTCATTTCAATCCCTTGAATATCAGGCAATACTGTTACTCTACGTTGATATTGGAAAAGCGGTAAGATAGCAATATCTTTTTGCAATTCATATACGATCTCCAATATTTTTTGTTCTCTCTCCGCTTTTGATAATGTGCCTGATTGTAACGTTTCTAATGATAGATTTACCATTTCATTATGATAGCCACTTTTGTTATCAGGGCTACTCGAATGGAACATTGTTAAGAAAGAGAGCGGATCTGCATAATCTGCACACCAGCCAGAGCGAATAAGTTGAAATTGTTGTGCATTACGTTTTACCAATAATTCTTCCCAACTTACCGCTTGTTCATCTACTCTAAAGAGATCCGATTGTCCTAGCTTACGAGCAATACGCGTTGCAATCGTACTATGAGGTTCTTGATCGTCATAGGTTAAGCTAATTTGAATAGGTGATTTTGCATCAATATCAATCTGATGCAAAATTTGTTCAGCACTGGATTTTGGCAATGGACGCTCTGAATTTTCAAGCATTGTTTTTGGTAACACAAAATAATTGGTAATTCCTACGCCATTCGCAATTTGAGATGCCGATAACATCGCTTGAATAGCTTGGCGAACTTCCTTTCGTTTCAACATAGGATCGTTAAAATTAAACTCGTAAAAATAGGTACATAAACGAGGGAGCATTATTTGGTTACGAGTATAACTAGCCAATGGGTTTTCCACGATATCAAAACGGCTAGGATTCTGAATGGTCGTAATCAACTGATATAATACTGTTTGGAAGGCTGCTCCAGCCTGTTGTGATTGTAGCGTTAAGGTTGTTTTACTACGTTCCTTTATACGGTAATCCCCATTACTAATAAAGCCATATTCTTCAGGTTTTTGCCCTCGATAAGTTGGTAATAATGCAATATGAGCCAACATTTTAGGGAAATTTGGATTAGCTTGGGCTAGTTGAACCTGTAAAGTATGAGAATTTAGTGCCTTAACGCCTAACTCATTACTTCCTTTTGTGCCTTGAATAATCTCTTTCGCATTCTCAACACCCATATAGATCAAATAATGAGCCAATGGAGAACGCGTATTTTTATCTGCAAGACGTTGCCAACTTGCCACAAAATCATCTGCAATTACCGCTTCACCGTTCGACCATTTAGCTTGATCATCTAAGATAAAGAGCCAATTTTTATTATCATCACTAAAAAACTCTTTGGCTATTGCAGGAGCGACTTCTCCTGCTGAATTAAACCGCATCAAACCAACAAGTAAATCTCGAACAGGAGCTGCGTCAGCCGTTGCTTTAATTAAATGAGGATCAAGCTGTAAATGGGCAGAATAAATCGCTCGCGTTAATTCAGTTGGCGATTTATCCATTTCTGTAATGGTTGGTTTTAGCTCTGTTTTTTGATCACAGGCTGTAATTAACCCTAAACAAGCGGTTAGTATTGTAAAAAATTTTGCAAATCTCACCGCTTATCTTCCTTCAGTGGTAAAGTTGATTCTAGGCTTAATGTTCATTATTTTTTAGTGAATTGAGGTAAGCCCTGGGAATAAGTTGCTTAATCCAGCGACAATAATTTCAATGCCTAACGCCATTAAAATTAGCCCCATAATACGAGTAACGACATTTGAACCTGTTTTTCCCAAACGCTTGACTAATGGTGCAGAAAATCGGAATAAAATATAGCAAATAGCCGCAAATAGAATAATTGCAATACTAAAGCCGGCATAATCTACCCACGAATGATAGCGAGTCCCCCAAACAATTGTAGAACCTATCGCCCCTGGCCCAGCCATAATTGGCATTGCTAATGGCACAACACCCAAATTTTCATACTCCGAAACATCTTCATTTCGTTCTTCTTTATTCTGTTTATGCTCGCCTAATTTACCGCTAATCATTGTCATTGCAATGCTTACAATCAAAAAGCCACCTGCAACACGGAAAGAGTTTAACGAAATACTGAAGACATCTAAGATCAGCTTACCGAAATAAAGGCTCACTAATAGGATAACACCGACAGAAATTGAGGTAGTCAAATTTGTTCTATTACGATCCGCTTCGTATTGATGTGCCGTCATACTGAAAAAGATCGGCAAAGTACCAAACGGGTTTACGATAGCGAATAATCCGATAAAGAACTGTAAATAAATAGCAAAATTAACAACAATTTCCACGAAAATGCCTATTTTGAACGAGGGATATAATTTTCTATTATATAAGCATATAGTCAAATCATCAAAGAGCTTGCAAAAATTTACAACGGAATTTACAACGAAAAAGAGAAAATAGGTCTATAATCTACCAATTACCTTATTTTTATTTGGGATATCACCTTTTATTCAAGGAAATATAAAAAATGCGTTTAGATAAATTTATTGCAGAAAATACAGGATTAACTCGCTCCCAAGCAACAAAAGCATTAAGAGCAGGACAAGTTACCGTTAATGGAATTATTGAAAAAAATAGTGCTTTAAAAATTAGCGAACAAGATGAAATTTGCTTTGATGGAGAAACATTAGAGTGGGTAGATGAAGGGCAATATTTTATGCTGTATAAACCACAAAACTGTGTCTGTTCCCACGATGATGGAGATTATCCTACAGTCTTCCAATTTTTTGATTACCCATTAACTGCTAAATTACATTGTGCAGGACGTTTAGATGCCGATACCACTGGACTAGTTCTTTTAACCGATGATGGTCAATGGTCGCACCGTATTACATCACCGAAACACCATTGTGAAAAAACCTATTTAGTTACATTAGCTGATCCAATTGAGCCATTCTATGCTGAACAATTTGCTTCAGGAATTTTATTACGCGGTGAAAAAACATTAACCAAACCTGCAACCTTAGAAATTTTAGATGATTACAATGCTAATTTGACTATTAGCGAAGGTCGTTATCATCAAGTTAAACGAATGTTTGCCGCTTTGGGAAATAAAGTTGTCGCTCTACATCGTTGGCGAATTGGTAATGTTGTTTTAGATCAATCCCTTGAAGAAGGGGAATTTAGAGCTTTAACTGAACAAGAAATAGCGAGTTTTTAATGAATACAACAAGACCAAACGGCTTTTTTGTCGTAATTTTAGGCTTACTCTCAATGCTCCCTCCCCTTGCTATTGATATGTATTTGCCATCGTTTTTAGATATTGCACAAGATCTCAATGTTTCTCAAGAGAAAGTCCAAACAACCTTAGCTATTTTTACCTTTGGTTTCGCCATAGGACAACTTTTTTGGGGGCCGATTGCAGATAGTTTCGGACGAAAACCCATTATTTTATTAGGTTTATCAGGCGGAGCTGTCGCTTCTTTTTTTCTAACCCAAGTTGCCAATATTGAAAATTTTTATCTATTACGTTTAATTCAAGGTTTATTTGGAGCAGCTCCTGCCGTAGTTCTAGGGGCATTAGTGCGAGATCTGTTTGACCGTAACCAATTTGCACGAATGATGTCCACCATTATGATTATTACAATGGTTGCCCCATTACTTGCTCCGATTATGGGAGGACATATCGCCCATTGGTTCCATTGGCACGCTATTTTCTATCTACTAATGGCGATGGGAATTATCTGTGTCTGCCTATTTGCCATAGGCGTGCCTGAAACCTTAAAAGCTGAAAATAAAATGCCACTAAATTTTGCTAAAGTATTAAAAAATTTTGCAGCATTAATCTCACATAAAGCAACGCTCGGTTACGTTTTAGTTGGTGGGCTTTCTTTTGCAGGAATGTTCTGCTTTCTAACATCAGGTTCCCTTGTTTATATCGGCTTATATGGTGTTTCAGCAGAATATTTCGGCTACTTTTTTATGCTAAATATCGGGGTGATGATTGTGATGACCTTTATTAACGGACGCTTAGTCACTAAAATCGGTTCGGAAAAAATGTTACGCATTGGTTTAACATTACAATTTATCGCTGGAATTTGGTTGGTTATTTCCGCCACATTACAACTAGGTTTGTGGTCAATGGCAGTCGGTGTTGCTATTTTTGTCGGAATGGTTTCGACTATCGGCAGTAACGCATCGGCAGCTATTTTAGATCGCTACCCACAAATGACTGGAACAGCAAATGCCGTAGCAGGCACAGCTCGTTTTGGTATTGCATCATTGATTGGAGCAGGGCTATCGCATATTCCACTAAGCACTGAACGCCCAATGCTATATATGATGGCAAGTTGCACTTTTGTTGCATTTATTTGCTACTATTTTTTAGCTTGCCGTAATACTGATTGATAGGATTTTCCTGTTAATCTAGCAAATTTATAAATAGCCTTGACTATCTAATCTTCTATAAAGAACCTTATCTACTAGATAAGGTTCTATTAAATCGCACAAATACAATATTTTATTCTACAAATATCTACAATTTATCTATTTATTGCTTATCAAACAGGATAAAAAAAGCCATTTTGAATAAAAATAGCATTTTACTTTCATTTTGAGAGCAGTTATATTCCTTGCTATTCAACAAGCGGTTGCTTTTATGAGAATTTTTACATTCCGTTCCCATTCTAGAATGGAAATAACATACTTGGTTTATTATCCCTTGAATTGTGTTATGCCGTTTTCAAATTGTACATTGCTTGTTTAGTTTTAATCACATTTTACTATTGAGTTGGAAAAGCTATGAAAAAAACGTTATACGAAAAATTGTTTGATGCCCATATTGTTCACGAAGCACCAGGTGAAACGCCCCTACTCTATATCAACCGCCATTTAGTCCACGAAGTAACATCACCACAAGCATTCGATGGCTTACGAGCAATGGGACGTGAAGTTCGTCAACCAACTAAAACTGTTGCAACAATGGATCACAACGTACCAACAGATAGTCGTGATTTAAGCGGCTCTGGTGAAATGGGGCGTATTCAAATGGTTGAATTATCTAAGAACACAGACCAATTCGGTATTCAACTCTATGATATTAACCACATCAATCAAGGTATCGTTCACGTTATGGGGCCTGAACAAGGCTTAACTTTACCAGGAATGACCATTGTTTGTGGAGACTCTCATACTGCAACTCACGGTGCTTTCGGTGCATTAGCATTTGGTATCGGTACATCAGAAGTAGAACACGTTCTTGCAACTCAAACTGTTAAACAAGCTCGTGCAAAAAAAATGAAAATTGAAGTGCGAGGTAAAGTGCGAGAAGGTATTACAGCAAAAGATATTGTCCTAGCGATTATCGGTAAAACAACAATGGCAGGTGGTACAGGACACGTTGTGGAATTCTGTGGGGAAGCCATTCGTGATTTATCAATGGAAGGACGAATGACCGTTTGTAATATGGCTATCGAATTAGGTGCAAAATCAGGCTTAATCGCCCCTGATGAAACCACTTTTGCTTATTTAAAAGATAAGCCAAATGCCCCTAAAGGTGAAGATTGGGACAGTGCTGTTGCCTACTGGAAAACATTACATACAGATGAAGGGGCAGAATTTGACACCGTTGTAACCTTAGAAGGTAATGAAATTGAACCCCAAATTACTTGGGGAACAAACCCTGGACACGTTATTGGTGTAAACGATGTGATTCCAAACCCAGCTGAAATGAGCGATCCGATTGAGCGTCAATCTGCAGAGAAAGCCCTTGCTTATATGGATTTACCGCACGGTATCAAATTAACTGATGTTTCTATTGATAAAGTATTTATTGGCTCCTGTACAAACTCTCGTATTGAAGATTTACGAGCAGCCGCAGCGGTAGCTAAAGGGCGTAAAGTTGCAAATGGAGTACAAGCACTTGTTGTACCTGGCTCAGGTTTAGTACGTGAACAAGCAGAAAAAGAAGGGTTGGATAAAATCTTTATTGAAGCAGGTTTTGAATGGCGTCAGCCAGGTTGCTCAATGTGTCTAGCAATGAACCAAGACCGTTTAGCACCAGGTGAGCGTTGTGCATCAACCAGTAACCGTAACTTTGAAGGTCGCCAAGGCCGTGGTGGACGTACCCACTTAGTTAGTCCAGCAATGGCAGCTGCTGCGGCTGTATTCGGTAAATTTGTAGATATTCGTAAAGTTGAACTTCACTAATTCTTCAATAAATCAGTGTTACAAGCGGGCAGATTTTCAAAAAATTTTACAAAAAGTACCGCTTGTTAAATATAAAAAGATAAAGGACAGATAAAATGGCAAAAGAATTTAGACAACATACAGGGTTAGCTGTACCACTTGATGCATCAAATGTCGATACTGATGCAATCATTCCAAAACAATTCTTACAAAAAGTAACTCGTGTCGGCTTTGGGGCTCATTTATTCCACGAATGGCGTTTTCTAGACGATGAAGGCAAACAACCAAACCCTGATTTTGTGCTTAACTACCCACGTTATAAAGGCGCGAGTATCTTACTTGCTCGTGAAAATTTTGGCTGTGGTTCTTCTCGTGAACACGCACCTTGGGCATTAGATGATTATGGTATTCGAGCAATTATTGCACCAAGTTTCGCGGATATTTTCTATGGTAATAGCTTAAATAATCAAATGTTACCTATCCGTTTAAGCGAAGAAGAAGTTGATGAGCTGTTCAAGTATGTCGTTGCGAATGAAGGTGCTGAAATTACTGTCGATCTTGAAGCTCAAACCGTTGTAGCTAACGGAAAAACCTATCCTTTTGAAATTGATAGTTTCCGCCGCCATTGCTTACTAAATGGCTTAGATAATATCGGCTTAACACTACAACACGAACAAAAAATTGCAGAATACGAAAATAAAATTCCTGCTTTTTTGAGATAGCAATAACAACAGCAAACATTTATAAACCTAGCGTGTAGGTTTGGATAGAAATTAATCCGAACCCACACCTATTAGATGTTTTTTTATGCAAGTAAATACCTAAAACTAGATTTATAATAACTTTATCTTTATAATCTCGTCCGCTTTGCATTTCGTCTATCCCCCCTTAGCTCAGTCGGTTAGAGCAGGCGACTCATAATCGCTTGGTCACTGGTTCAAGTCCGGTAGGGGGGACCATTTTAAGGTTTTTATACGTTCGCAACAGTAAAAAACATCAAGAAAATCAATCAAATATCTTCTTTTTTTGTTCGCTTAGGTTCTTATAGGTTCGCTTGTGTCCGCTTGTTTATGTAACTAACTATGTACCTTTTTAAAAGTCGCTTTTTAATTAGTTACATCAAATAAGCTTATTCTTATTTAATACTTAGGAGCAAGCTATGGCTAAAACTGTAAAACCGCTTAATGAATTAAAAATCAAAAATCTAAAACCTAAAGATAAAGAATATTCCCTAGCAGATGGGAATAATCTTTATCTGTCTATTTCACCACAGAACGCTAAAGTTTGGCGTTTTATCTATGTTCACCCAATTTCTAAAAAGAGGCAGAAGAAAACTTTAGGCACTTTCCCTTTTATGCGACTAGCAGAAGCTAGAGAAATAGCAAGACATCACAAAACCCTACTTTTAAAAAACATAGATCCCTTTGAATACATCGAGCAACAGAAGAGGGAGCAAGAACAGAGAGATGAATTATTTTCTGATTTTGCCTATAAATGGGCCGACTGGAAACAAAGCAAGGGGAAATATAATGAGGAGACGAAGAATAAAACACTAAAACGCCTTGAAAATCATTTATTCCCTCGTTTTGTAGATTATAGGCTAAATCAATTCACAATCACGGATACTATAGAAAAATTGCAAGACTTGGAAACAGTAAAATCTGATACATTGCAGAGAACTTTGGGGAATTTAATAGAAATTTTAGATTATGCAATGCTATGCGGACGTATTCCACATAATCCAGTTACACCAATTAAAAAGGCATTTGCTACCGTTGCAAGTACACACCAGCCAACTATAAAGCCTGAAGAGCTTGCGGAGTTTATGCAGATGTTGCAGAAATCCAACCGTACGCCACAAATTAAGCTTTTGATTGAATGGCAGTTAGTTACAATGCTACGCCCTTTTGAAGCATCAGCGGTTCAGTGGAGCGATATAGATTGGGAAAATAAGATTTTATCTATTCCAGCGGAGCGAATGAAAGGCGGAAAGCGTGGGCATTGTGTACCTTTATCTTCTCAAGCCTTGCAAATCTTAGAAGAAATAAGGTTATTTAATGGAAACTATAAGCACGTTTTTGCAGGACGTAATGACCGAAGCAAACCAACCAACAGCCAAACAGTAAATAATGCAATCAAACGGATAGAGCGAGGCAAGTATAGCGGAATTTTAACCGCTCACGGCTTGCGGAGTATTGCAAGCACTTATTTGAATGAACGCTTTACAGAAGAGCCGTTTGTTATTGAGGCTTGTTTGGCACACGTTGGAGCGGATACCGTTAGAAATGCTTATTTTAGAGGAAGCTATTTAGAAAGACGGCGTGCAATTATGCAGGCTTGGGGCGATTTTGTAGAACAATGCAAGAAGGCTAAATAATTATGGGAGCGGTAGGAATACCGCTTTTTTATTGTCTTTCTTTTTTCTCAAAAATAATTTTCTTTATTTTTAATCACTTAATCACTTAATCACTTTGTTTATAATTATCTTATTGATTTATAAAGAAAAATATATAAGTGATTAACTATATAAAAGTGATTAACTTTAGAATAAGTGATTAACTTATTAAGTAATGCCAAAACCAAAGCCCCGAACTATAAACGTTGTCATACCCTCGCCTCGCCCGCACACTAAAAACAGCGGAATTTACGCAAATGCAAAAAAAGCCCCAATCCTTGCCCCGTATAATCTCGCTTTCACTGGCTAAAACACCATTTTTTACGCATTTTTACGCAGAAAAACGCAAATTTATATTAACAAAAACCGCCCTTTTTATTCGATGCTGAAATAGCAATGAGAGAACCGCCCCAAAATGGCAAAAAATCCACAAAATCCCACCGCTTGAAATTCCCGAAATTCAGCCGAAAACGCCCCAAATTGTGAAAAATCCCACCACAACCCGAACAAATAGCCAATTTTTTATAAATTAGTAAGATTGCTTGCAACTGCTTGACACCGCAAGCAAGAGAAATTTTTTAGGAGCAAATCACAAATGGAGAAGGCCACCCAAAAAGAACGATTTATAAGAATTGATGAAGTCAGCCGCTTAACTTCTCTTTCAGATAGTACAATTTACCGAAAAATGAACGCTGGCGACTTTCCTCAAAATATCAGCATTGGAACAAATTCCAAAGTATGGCTAGAGAGTGAAATTCAGCACTGGATAGCCGAACAAATTCACAAAAACCGCAACCAATAGGGGCAAGCTATGAACCAGCTAGAGCAACAATTCAAACAAAAGAAAGAAGAATTTGAGAAAGAAGCGGCAAAATTCACCGATTTAAAAGCCGAGAAAGAAAAAACAGAAAAAATCATATCAGCATTTAAAAACGAGCTACAAGAAGCAATTTCAAAAACTGAAAAAGGCTTAATTGCAAGCGGGGAATTTAGCGAAGACGAATATATAGAGATACGCAACCAAACTACAGGATTAAAAGCCCGTATTGAATACCAGCAAGCAAAATTAGAAGATTTACAAGAGAAAATATATCAGCAAGCCGAAGTTATTCGCTCTAAACGTGGGGAAGTTATTTTTACACGGCAAGCTATTTTCGCACAAAATATCGATGCAGACTTTAAAAAATGGCTTGAGGAAAATAAAAGCGTACTTGATGATTTTTTCACTCGTTTTTATTATAGCGGGAAATTTACAGCAACGGGCAGCACGTGGAATGATGATTATATTGGAGTAGAAGAATATGTAATGAAGCATATTATTTCAAAAATATCATCATCTATTTCTGAAAATTATCAAATAGATGAAAAATTACAGATTCCAGACCCAACACGAAATTTTACATTTAAAACGCCGGGGCAAATTCACAAAGAAAAATTTGATAAAAATGAAAAAGGTTTTGGAAAATTATTAAATAACTTATAACAAGGGGAAAGAAATGGAACTATTAACATCACAAAAATTTAAAAAATACCTTGAAACTTTTTCTAATTCTTTATGCTTAGATAATTATGGGGAAGTAAAAATAATAAATCTAAATGAAGAACTAGAAAATAACTTCTTCACCAACATAAAAAATAATAGCTTTTTAGGTTTAATCAACATATTCAAATCACGCCTAGAACGTGGGAATTGCTTAGGCTTAAATATCCCAATGCCAAGCACCACAAACACAGACCAACAAGAAAGAAGCGTAAACCCGAGCTTTATCGCCCCCTTTCAAGAATTTGAATGCAGCCAACTGAATTTAGACACCTATATAAGCTATGCAAAATTAGACGCATTTACCCAGCTTGAAGAAGTCGATTTTAATCAAGCGTTAGATGCTTATTTAGAACAGCAACATTTAACGGCGTTATTGATTGCTGGCTGGAATGGCAAGCAGAAAGCAGGCACTTCAGACCCGACAACCCACAAACTAGGGGAAGATACCACAAAAGGCTGGCTACAACGCATTCGAGAGAATGCACAAGATAAAGTGATCGCCGAAGAGCAAAGCTACACAAGCAAAAAAGCACTAATCAAAACCGCTTTAGCGAAAATTGAAGAGCCATTCAAAAGCAAAGGGAACTTAGTCGCTATTTGTGGGCGAGATATTTTTAGCGATGAAGATTTAGCCATTACAAGCCTAGATCTTACTGATAACAATCAAATGATGATTGCACAAAAAACAATAGGCGGATTAAAAGCGATTTATTGCCCTTATTTCCCAAGCAACGCCCTTTTAATTACAAGCCTTGATAATATCTCGCTCTATGTACACACAGGCACAATCAGAAAGTTTTTAGAGCAAAACCCAGCGAAAGACAGGCTAGAAATTTACAACTCAATGAGCGTAGATTTTATTATAGAAGACTATCGAGCCGTTGCACTGATTGAAAACGCCACCATTAACGAAAACAAGGAATAAAAAATGCCCGATGCACTAGAAAAACTTATCCCAATATTTGCTAAAATGAAAAAATGCCAAAATGACGATCAGGCAATAGAAGTTATGCGGAAATATGTAGATGAAGGGAATTTAAGTAAAGATGAATGTTTTATTTTAGGTTGGCTTTATCATCAAGAACAACAAAAGAATAATAAGATACTACACACAAGGCAAGAAAACCAAGAAAAAAAATCAGGGTTTGTAATGCGATTTTAACCCACCCAAGCCCCGAACAAAAAGGGGCTTTTTTATTCCCTAGCGTTCTCAAAAACACTAAAATAAAGCACGAGAGTCAACACAAAAAAGGGAAAAACTATGAACAACAAAACAAACTCAAGCCTACCGCCTCGCAAGTGGTACACCCTAGAACAAGCAAGCGAAAGATTGAGCAACGAAACAGGCTCAAAAGTATCAGTAGATTACCTTATTCACGCTTTATTTAAAGGGGCTTTTTTACCCTATATTCACGTTGATTATAAAATAAATAATTATATTTCATTCAATGGTAAATATAGAGTAGATCTTAGTGATGGTTATAATGTATTGCTTGAAGATATTCATTCAACATTAGAGCTAAATTATAATGATGTAAAGATGATGTATGATTGTTGTAATTTAGCTATTCAAGGGGTAGATTACAGAAATAATAATTTAGATAAATGGCTTATTCCATACGTTGAAAACCTTATAGAAAAAATGACTAGTGAATATGGGGAAGTAAACGACAGAGCTATTTATTCATTTTTCAAAAAATACAATAAACGAATTTTTGGAATAAATGGATTATTAGCATTAAAAATAGAATGTTTATATAATGGTTCTTCTTTAATTAGTGAAGAATTTGAGCTATTAAATAACGGATTAAGAATTAAAGAACAAGATTTACTTTCACCGCCTATAATTGGCTTAAATGGTAAAGGGATTTTTCTGAGATTGAAAGTAGAAAATGAATTCTATATATCAGCCAAAGATTTAATCATTGTTCACGATGACCTTTTAAGGGTAAAAAATAACTTTAGAGCCAATTTACAAGGCTTTGCAGAATTTGCAGATGAACAGGGAAATATGCCCGATAACATACCCCCGTATTTTTTAGATTGGGAAGAACAAGAGAACAGAGAAGAAAACGAACAAAAAACAATCGAAAAAACAGCCCCAAGAATGGAAAGTTACGAAACTAAAAACCCTATTCAATATGGCAAAGAATACACCAAAAAACTAGTAATAGAGAGCTGTTTAGCAACTAGAAAAGAATTTCCAACCGCAGGCAAAAACACCATAGTAAAAGCCGTTTTAAGTAAAATCAGTAATGATCCCAAAATGAAAGGGCTAAAATTACAGAGTGAACGAACCTACACAAACATACTAGATAAAATGGGAATAGAATTTCCAGATGAGAAAGGAAAGACTATCGAAATTTCCAAAGTGATAATAGTAAAACCTTAAAAAACAATAGCTTGAGAATGGTAAAAATTTTTCCATTCTCAATTTTTTTTACAATTTCCAAACTTAACCACCTACCCCAAAATCACCCTGCGAACCAAACGAACGCAAGCAAACAAATTTTACAGCTTGCGAACGTATAAAAACCTAATTCAACAAAACAAGGGGAGATTATGGAGCAAACCGCACCATCACCACAGCTACTTAGCATTAAAGACTTGATAGCACTGCTCAACCTTTCAAAAACGACTATTTACGACTTATTAAAAAAAGGCAAATTCCCAAAGCCATTTATTCAAAAAAATAGATGCACTCGCTGGAAAGCCGAAGACGTAAACAAATGGCTAACACAACAGGAGATCAACTAATGGCACTAGAAATCAAATGTCCGTTTTGCGGTGGTAAATGCAACATCAGAACCAGCGAACGCCCCACGCTCTTAACTGTACAGGCAAGAATTTATTGCCAAAATTGTGGCACATTGCAAGCCGATTTTGTCGGACAGCTCACCAACATCAAACGAGCCTTATTTATTGATTGCAACGAGGCGGAACGCTGGAGCAAAACCGAGAAGGAGCAAATACAAGAAGACGGCAAACGCCCACTTACTAACGATGAGAGAATAGCCCAATTTAGAGCAGGCAAAGAACAGCCCGATTTATTCCACAGCGAAGAAACTATCCCAAAGCACTAACACCGCTAGAGCGTAAAGAAAGACGGCAAGCGGTGGCAAGGCAATGAAATTCTTCATCAAACTAATTACACACTTCAAACTAGGGGGAACTATGAGCGAACAAGGAGCAGATGCAGCAAGAATGGAGCTATACAAAGGCATTAAATTCTTTCTAACATCGGTAGGAATAGGCGGAGGATTAGCTTTGCTATTTTGGAAACTGCCCTCACTTGCCGAATTTATTTTAGCCTTGAAGCAATAAGCCAACGCAAAGGGCAAATAATGCAATTTATTAGCTAATTAAGTGCATCTACGCAAAATCTAGCGAGTTATTACCCTGCATTTTTTATTTGAGAAGCGTAGATGCACCATAAAAAAAAACGCTTGCAAAATTGAGAGCCTTGCAAGCGGTTTTAAATCAGTATTATTTACTCAAATTTAAGGATTAAAGAAACTATGAAAACTTTATTTCAAAAACAGAAACAATCTAGCCTATTTTCTGCTAAAATGCAACAAATTTTCAGATTGTTATTGACAACCCGAAACAATTCGCCGTATGCTTGCCACGCTTTCGCAAAATCGAGAGCCGAGTGTGGAAACTCGAACGAACATCAGGCGAATAATAGCACGCCACAAAATCGTGCTTTTTTTATTCGTTGCTCACGCACACCAAAAGAACGCTATATTTTAGCGTGTTTCTCTATGGTAGCGTGTAGCGGGCAAGGCTTAGCCCTTGACTGTAAACCTGATGTTGCAGTTTTCCACCCCGTTACACGCTATCGCCCTACATTGTGGAAAATGTTAGCGATAGCCCCAATCAATTTACATCAGGAGCTATCAGCAATGAAACAATTATTTGCTTATACTTTTTCTTGTGTGCTACGCAACACAGACACCTACACCCCGCAAACCGTCCGAGTTATCGCCCACAGCGAAACAGACGCACGCCTACAACTCACAGCAGACTACCGCCTAGAGCTTAATCGCCCAGTTGCAAAAGTCCGACTAAATCCAACCGCTTACACCACTCAAGCAACACAAGGGGGCGTTTATGCGTAATCTATCCCAAGAAATCCAAACCCTAAAAGCCGAGCTAGAAAGCCTTTTAGACGATATGCAATTTTGTGAAGAGATGATGAGCAAGGGTAACGACAAATTAGCCCAAAAAATGCTTGATTGTGTTTATTCATCAATGAAAAACACTGCAACCACGCACGAACTACGCCAAACAATGCAAGGGGGGAAAGATGAGTAAACACTATTTAGTAGCCACCGCCGTTTTACTCGAGAAAAATAAACCGCTAGTAAATCATATTTCTCTATTTAGAACAGAGCAAAAAGCCCACAATTTCGCAAAAGCATTAGCCGAAAAAATAGAAGAAGTTTCAGTTTTTGTAATGCAAGCAACGGTAAAAGAACTTTACCTAACTGTGCTAAACCATAAAACACAAGGCGAAATCATTGTAGGCGTAGGCAGTAAAGCAACAGCCGAAGAGCTAAAAGCCGAGCATCAAACACTTTTTACGCAGTTTTCTTTTAGCGTAAGACCATTTCAAGAAACAGATTTTATAGAAAAAACGGGGGCGTTCTATGCATAACCAAACACAAACAGAAAACCAAACAGAACGCCAAGGCTATCATAAACCAATCCCAGCCCTTGATGATGCTTGCGGATATGAAAGCCTAACCGTAATAGAGCAAACCGAAGAAAGAGAATTCACCGACCAAGAAAGATTTTTCTTTTTTGGCGTAAACCTTGAGATCTCTCGCTCAATCCCTTTTATTTACGACTGTATCAGAGAGCAGGCCCCAAGCTGGCAAGCCTTGAACGCAGGCATTGAAGCAATGATAGAGCTACACAAAGCCTACAATCGCCACATAGAAGAGCAATTTAGCCGTTTTGAGCGTGATATTTTGAAAGGGGGCGATGTATGCAAAAGCTAATAGAGAACCTTGTTAAAGCCTTTAAAGACGAATTAAGAACCTTAATAGTAGAAGAGTTAGATAAGCGATTAAACGCCACTAGCTCACTACAAACAAGCCAATTTCAAGCAATGCCAAAGCCTGATTTTAAATTTATCAGCATTCAAGAAGTGATTGAGCGTTTTGGCGTAAGCCGTGCAACGATTGATCGTTGGTTGCGTCCTGATTCGGGCTGCTATATCCCTGATTTTCCGAAGAAAATCAAACAAGGCTCACTAACCTTTTTTATGGAAAGTGAAATAAATGCGTATATGAAAAAACAGTTAGAACAACGCGAACAAGGGGGCGAACAATGCTAACACACCGCATAAATTTACCAGACGGCACAGAAATCGAATTTTTTGCAAGCGATGAAGCAACATTCCAAGCTCAATTTGGCAATTTTAGCCCATTTGAGCAGATGCAATCTTTCGCCGATTTTCAACGCTACCAGCAACAGCAAGGGAAAAAGCACCGAGCCAATAAAACGGCTAAACAGGCACGCAAACGCCAGAAAATAGCGAGAAGAAAACACCGCTAACGAGCAAAAAATACGGGCGATAAATTCGCCCGTTCATCAATATTATTTACAAAATTAAGGATTGATAGAGATGATTAACGCCCCTTTTTTTGATAAACAGCCCACTGATAAATTTACGGAAATTTTTTGCTTGATAGGTTCGCAAGCGTGGTGGGCATTGAGCTACAACAAACAAGAAAAACGAGCGAACGGGCAAGAATGGCTACTCTTATGCCAAGCCACAGGCAAAGACCCTAAAAACCTACCGCTTGTTATTGGTAAAGACCAATTAAACCAAGTAAACCAGCTTAATTTAACCCAAAGCCAAACAATGATCCGTTTTTGTCAGGTTGGAGAATTGAGCGAGATGCAGAAAACCGCCCTTTTGCAAAATATCGCCCAAAACTCACCGCTTGAAACAGTGATTTTTGCCGATAATTTAGGGCAGACAATCGAAGACGTAAGCGACTATATTCACCGCCTACGCACTGACGAAAGCACCCAGCAACTTGCAAAAATGGCAACGGATAAAATCATAGCCAATAAAAACAAAAGCGAATGGGAGAAGCAAGCGGACTATTTAAAAGCCTTTGAGAAACTTAGCCCTAAAGAGCGTTTAATAGAGTTTTTAGAATGGGGTAAATATACCTTTGCTTTTAACCCACAACAAGGGAACGCAATTTACACATTTACGGGCATAAAATGGGAGCTTTTAAGCGATGAAATGATCTCACGCTTAATAAATGAGTTTTTTATTTCTAAAGGCTATTTAAAATTCGGCGATGCACAGCTTAAAAATGTAATGAAGTGTATTCCTTCATCAAGTGAATTTGTACCTTTAATGATGCCAACTAACCCCGAATTATTACCCTTTAAAAATGGCGTATTAAACAAGCGAACAGGGGAATTTTCACCTCATAGCCAAGAGAATTATTTAACTTCTTTTATTAATGTTGATTATTCAAGCGAGCGACAAATAACGCCTAATTTTAATAAATGGCTTGATTTTGTTAGCGAGAATAACCCAAACAAGAGAATGCGAATTTTATCAGCACTTTATTTTGTGCTTACAAATCGTTATGAATGGCAGCTATTTCTAGAGATTATAGGCGAAGGGGGAAGCGGTAAAAGCACATTCACCGCAATAGCCGAGCTATTAGCAGGCAAAGAGAACACCGCAAGCACTTCATTAAAAAACTTAGAAAATCCTACTTTGCGTTGCAGTCTATTAAATAAAACCCTCGTAATATGCCCCGACCAAAAGAAATATATAGGCGAAGGCGAAGAACTGAAAAGCATAACAGGGCAAGATATTATTAGCTTTAACCCGAAGTATAAAGATCCGTTTGATGACCGAGTAAGAGCCGTTTTCATCATCACAGGCAACGAGCCAATGATTTTTACAGAGAATAACGGGGGCGTAGATAGACGAAGAATAATTTTTAAATTTGATAATGTTGTACCAAAAGAAAAAAGAGATTATTACTTAATAAACAAAATACAAGATGAGCTAAACGGCATTATAAACTTACTGCTTGAAACCTTTAAAAACCCGATCACCGCTTTAAACTTATTAGAAGAACAGAAAGAGAGCAAGGAAGCAATGCAAGTTAAGGAAGAAACCGATCATCTACTTGATTTTTTAAACGCTTTCCACACCAAAGAAGAAGCCTTTGCGAGAGGCTTATTTTTAGGCAGACCAAAGCAAGTAAATATAAATCACTCTTTTAAAGAGTATTTACTTTCAGCTTATGATCTATACTGTAAAATCAACGATATTAACAAGCCAATCAGTAAAAACAGGTTTAAAGGAGCAATAGAAAGAGCCTCTAAAAAGAAACGAATGCACCCACCGCTAAAAATTAGCAAGATCGACGGCAAGAACCGCACAAACTTCTATTTCAACAACCCTGAAGAAATAGAAAATGAATGGCTAAATAACTGAAATTTTTATTTGATAGCTTGCAGAAATGCAGGCTATTTTTTCACCTAAAATCTATAAATTTACCTTCTTTTTTTCTCAAGTGTTTAACTTGTTATCACTTGAAAAAGTTAAACACTTCTAAAACCCTTTTAAAATCAAGCATTTAGTGAGCAAGTGAGCAAGTGATTAAAATTCAAAAAAAATAAAAATTTAATTTTATTTTTTCATTTTAAATTTTGAGATTGTTTTTTAACCTTTCCAACAGGGCTAAAAATTAACCCTTCTTTATCTCTCATTAGTAAATAATAATCTTGATTTTTATCAAATTATTTCTTCAGTGTTGAACTTGTTGAATACTCTTTATTTTTTAGCGATTATGAATTTAAAAGCGATCTTATGTATCAAATGATGTAACTATTTAGAAGTTTAAATTTTGTTGAACCCTTGTAATGTAAGATCTTATTAAAATGATCTGTTACGGTAGGGGGACCATCTCAAAGTTTTTATACGTTCGCAACAGTAAAAAACATCAAGAAAATCAATCAAATATCTTCTTTTTTTGTTCGCTTATAGAGAAAGCTCAAACAATATGGGCTGACTACCAACAGCAAGCAACACAAAACGGAGGAAGCAATGAATAAACCACTTACCGCAGAAGATAAAGCAGAATTAGGCATTACCCGATTTGATGCAGCAGAATACTTAGAAAGCGATGAGTTGATCGCTTTATACCTTGCCGAAACCTTGAAAGATGGCACAGATGAGGAATTTATCCAAGCCCTAAACACCGTGGCAAGAGCTAAAGGAATGAATGAAATAGCTAAAAAATCAGGTATTGTCAGAGAAAGCCTATATCAAACGCTTTCAAGCAGTAAGCCAAGGTTCGAAAAATTCTAGATGCAATGAATATTGAGCTTATCCCAACTATTAAAACCGCATAACCGATAACACACCAACCACAGGGCGAGAAATCGCCCTCAGACTGATGACAAACACCAATTTGTTGTATCCAATTAAC
>NZ_LEKM01000209.1 GCF_009761375.1 Ursidibacter arcticus
AATGATTCAGACTGATGACAAACCTCAATTTGTTGTATTCAATAAACGGACGCCAGCGTGGCGTCCCTACACAACAAAATAAAATCTGTTATTTTTCAATTGGTTATAACTTTTCTTGTAGGGACGCCACGCTGGCGTCCGAATGAAAAAAGACTTTGTCAATAATCTGTGGTGGGCTTAAGCCCACCCTACACGAAATAAGTTCGTCAATAATCTGAAACGGACACAGATCAAAATGTGTCCGTTTTTTGTGTTTAGGTGTTTTTGGCTTACAATAACTCTCATTTTCTTATAAAATCACGCCATTTTCGGTAAATAAATTTAAGGACAGAATATGACATTAAAAATTGGGGTTGTGGGAGCAGGTGGTCGAATGGGCAGACAGCTTATTCAGGCAGTTCATAATGCTCAAGGGGTGGAATTAGGTGCTGCATTTGAGCGTAAGGGATCTTCATTAGTGGGTACTGATGCAGGAGAGCTTGCAGGAATTGGGCAATTAGGTGTTGCGGTTAGTGATGATTTAGCTAGCCAAGCAGATAAATTCGATCTCTTAATTGACTTTACACGCCCAGAAGGTACTTTAGAACATATCGCTTTTTGTGTCGCACATCAAAAACAGATGATTATCGGCACAACAGGTTTTGACGATGCTGGAAAGCAAGCTATTCAAAACGCATCAGAAAAAATCGCCATCGTGTTTGCGTCTAATTATAGTGTAGGGGTAAATTTAGTCTTTAAATTGTTGGAAAAAGCAGCAAAAGTAATGGGCAATTATTGTGATATCGAAGTCATTGAGGCTCATCACCGCCATAAAGTAGATGCACCGTCAGGTACTGCACTCTCAATGGGAGAGCATATTGCTAAAACATTAGGTCGTGATTTAAAAACTCACGGTGTTTTTGCTCGTGAAGGTATTACAGGCGAACGCAAACGTGATGAAATTGGTTTCGCCACTATTCGTGCAGGCGATGTCGTGGGCGAACACAGTGTTTGGTTTGCTGATGAAGGCGAAAGAGTAGAGATTGCTCATAAAGCATCTAGTCGAATGACTTTTGCTAACGGAGCAGTGCGTGCAGCGAAATGGCTACAACAAAAACAAAACGGTTTATTTGATATGACAGATGTTTTAGATTTGAATAATCTTTAATAAGCGGTCAGATTGATTTAATTTTTTGCAAAAGGATAACAAATGAAGCACAACAATATTGAAACAACATTAGTGCAATTAGGCAACCGTACCGATGAACGTACGGGGGCAGTTGCAACACCTATTTTTCTTTCAACCGCTTATGGTCACGCTGGTATTGGCGAATCAACAGGCTTTGATTATACCCGCACCAAAAATCCAACTCGTTCCGTTTTAGAGCAAGGTATTGCTGATTTAGAAAATGGCGATGCGGGTTTTGCTTGTGCATCAGGAATGGCGGCAATTCAACTAATAATGTCGCTTTTTACTGCACCTGATGAATGGATTATTTCTAGCGATGTTTATGGCGGAACTTACCGCTTACTGGATTTTAGCTATAAAAATCATAACACAGTGAAACCTGTCTATGTAAATACCGCTGATTTATCTGCGATTGAAGCTGCAATCACACCAAATACCAAAGCAATTTTTGTTGAAACACCGTCAAATCCATTGATGGAAGAGTGTGATGTTGCAGCGATTGCTCAAATTGCGAAAAAGCATAATTTAATGCTCATTGTGGATAATACTTTCTTAACGCCTGTGTTATTCAAACCATTAGATTTAGGTGCAGATATTGTTATTCATAGTGCAACTAAATATCTTTCTGGACATAATGATGTGCTTGCAGGTTTAATTGTGGCAAAAGGTCAAGAACTTTGTGACAGATTATTCTATATGCAAAATGGGGCTGGTGCTGTGCTTTCGCCATTTGATAGCTATTTAATTATTCGTGGCTTAAAAACCCTTGCATTGCGTGTTGAACGTCATCAACAAAATGCAACAGAATTAGCAAAATTCCTAGCAGAACAACCACAGGTAAAAGATGTACTTTATTCAGGAAAAGGCGGAATGCTATCTTTCCGTCTAAAAGATGAAAATTGGGTGAATACTTTCTTAAAAGGTATTAAATTGATTACCTTTGCAGAAAGTTTAGGCGGAACAGAAAGTTTTATTACTTATCCAGCTACTCAAACGCATATGGATATTCCAGAGGCAGAGCGTATTGCTCGTGGCGTTTGTAATAAATTATTACGTTTCTCTGTGGGCTTAGAACACGTTGAAGATATTAAAGCTGATTTATTACAGGCTTTTGCAACTTTAAAATAAGTTTGAATAACAGAACGTAAAAAGGTTGGCAACAATGATTTGCCAACCTTTCAGATTATTGACAAAGTCTTTTTTCATTCGGACGCCAGCGTGGCGTCCCTACAAGAAAAGTTATAACCAATTGAAAAATAACAGATTTTATTTTGT
>NZ_LEKM01000210.1 GCF_009761375.1 Ursidibacter arcticus
GGTTTGTCATCAGTCTGAAAGGTTGGCAATAATGATTTGCCAACCTTTTTTATCATACCTATTTAATTGGAATGACCACTGCAGGATCAATATCTCCTTCAAACTTCTCAATCATTTGTTTTAAGCCATAATCACTTTTATCACTCTCTGGGCTAAATAAATCAATATCAGGATTTACCTTAGGATTAGCAATACCAATCCAGTTGGCTATGCCATCAGTAAAATTTAAGCCAGATTTGAAGGCTTTATAACTTTTACGTTCTGTATCATCACTTGAGATTTTAAAGAGTGGAATATCAAAATGAAGTTTGCTTTTACCACTGCTATTATGAATATCAATACTTTTTTCTGTAATGTGATGAGCAAGCCCGTGATCAGCAAAATAGATCATCGAGAATGAACGCTGGCTTTTTTCAGCATTATCGTTCAAAGTTTGATATAGCTTTTCTAATAAATGATCGGTCTTTTTAATCGTTGAAATATAGCAGTTTACATTGGCATATCGTTTATCAATCATTTCATCGCTGAATATTTTTGGATAATCCGTTAAGCGATCACAACTGATCGGGTGAGAACCATATAGATGCACCACAATAAAGCGTTTACCTTGATGTTCTTGGTTAAGAATAGCCTTAAATTTAGGTAGTAGAGCCAAATCACTAATGTTCTGATTAAAGGAATCCCCTGATTTTAAGAAGATCTTCTCATCACTTTTATTCGCTAATGATGATATTGGCGTGTCAAAAGTACCAAGATAACCTTGGTTAGAGAGCCAATAGGTTTTTATATTTGCAGATTTAATCAAATCAACTAAACCTAATGAATAATTCCCTTCCCATTTTTCGCTATTGGGTTTGGTCAGCATCAATTTGAGTGAGGCGATAGTATTCGTGCCACCTGCTGTTAGCCCATCAATTAAAGTTCCTTTCGCTTTACTCATAAAAGGGGTATTTTCAATCGGGTATCCATAAGCGTGGTGGTAATCTTTTCGAGCACTTTCACCAATCACTAAAATATAATCATCATAGCGAGAATTGGCAGTTAGGTTTGATTTCCCCCATTCGCTGTCAAGGCTCAGTGAGTTTAAGCGTTTAAGCTCGCTATAAACAGTATGAATAGAATCAAAACTCTCACGAATAAAAATTGCAGGCGGCGAAGTTAGAAAAAGTAAAAATAGACTTGTTGTGACAAAAGTTTTATTGCGATGAAAGTTAATTTGATATTTTCGGCTGATGAACCGTCCTAAGAATAAACTGGCAAATATAGTTATACAAATAAGCAGGTTTTTGAGTGGAATTTGGGCAAAAAACTCTTTGCTTTCTTGTAAATCTGTGGCGAATACAGACGCAACATATTGATATGATGGCGAACCAAACGTTAATCCTATCGGGGTGTAAAAGCCGTATAAGATTACTAATGGAAGTAATACCAAATAGAACCGTTTTGTTGATGAGTTTAAAAGTAGTATGAAAAAGCTAAGCAATAACGTTGCGAAGAAATCAAATGTAGTAAAAAAGCCTGAACCCAGTAGCATTAAATAGCTTGTGAAGTAAGCTAATAGAAAAACAGTAATAATACTGAATAGTTGGGAAAATTTTAGGTTTACCATTGTGTCATTTTATATCATAAATCGGAGAGCTGATTTTACCGAAAATGTTTGCGAAGTTCTATTTGCTTTGTCTATTTTATCTAATGGAACAATGTACTATAATAGCCCGATTTTTTCCTACAACTGTTATAAAGAGGTCAAGAATGAGCAATCCAATCTATAAACGAATTTTGTTGAAATTGAGTGGCGAAGCATTGCAAGGTGATGAAGGATTTGGCATTGATCCATCTATTTTAGATAGAATGGCAATTGAGATTAAAGAATTATTAGAAATGGACGTTGAAGTCGGCGTTGTTCTTGGTGGTGGTAATTTATTCCGTGGTGCAAAATTAGCGAAAGCGGGTATGAACCGAGTTGTAGGCGACCATATGGGAATGTTAGCAACCGTAATGAATGGTTTAGCAATGCGTGATGCTTTACATCGTGCAGATGTGAATGCGAAGTTGATGTCTGCATTCCAATTAAATGGTATCTGTGATACATATAACTGGTCTGAAGCAATCAAAATGTTGCGTGAAAAACGTGTAGTTATTTTCTCTGCTGGAACAGGTAGCCCATTCTTTACAACGGATTCAGCTGCTTGTTTGCGTGGTATTGAAATTGAAGCTGATGTGGTATTAAAGGCGACTAAAGTTGATGGTGTTTATGATAAAGATCCTGCTAAAAACCCAGATGCCGTGCTTTATAAAACATTAAGCTATGAGCAAGTTATTGATAAAGAATTACAAGTAATGGATTTAGCTGCTTTCACGCTTGCTCGTGACCACGGAATGCCAATTCGTGTCTTTAATATGGGTAAAGCGGGTGCTTTACGCCAAGTTGTTACAGGTACTGAAGAAGGTACGACAATTTCTTAGTTCTGTATAACAGAGTAGTTTAAAAATACCAGAGCTACCCTAAAAAATTAGACTGATTTAATCCAAGGATTGAGTTCTATATCACACAAGACTCAGTCCTTTTGATTTTGTCAATTAGATAGTAACTCTAATTCTCTTGAATTAGG
>NZ_LEKM01000211.1 GCF_009761375.1 Ursidibacter arcticus
CCGAATATGGAAGTGAGTGTTCTACCTTATATTGAGCGTGGCATTTACGGCTCAAAACGCTATGGTGCAGAGTTGAGTCTAACGGGTCGCTTTTAAATAAAATTGTAACAGTGCTTATGCTGTAAAACATAAATAAAGGGTGTAATGGATAAAATGATTGCTAATTTACCCATTACACCCATATCAATACAGCCAAATAGTACAGGGTTAAACATACATTTACTTATCTAGAACGATAAGCTCTACCCTCTTCCCCCAACAGTAATCTTATCTAATTTTACCGTAGGTTGTCCGACTCCGACAGGCACGCTTTGCCCTTCTTTACCACAAGTGCCGATACCTAGATCAAGCTCCATTTTTTTACCCACCATTGAAACCTGTTGCATTGCTTCAATGCCACTCCCAATCAATGTTGCACCTGTAACAGGCTTGGTTATTTTTCCTTTCTCAATTAGATAGGCTTCTGCGGTAGAAAACACAAATTTACCCGATGTAATATCAACTTGCCCACCGCTAAAGTGTGGAGCATAAAGCCCAAATTCCACCGATTCAATCATCTGATCAAACTCGTGTTCGCCTTCAGTCATATAGGTGTTTGTCATTCTTGGCATTGGTAAATGTGCATAAGACTCTCGGCGACCATTTCCCGTTGGGGCAACACCCATTAAACGAGCATTAAGTTTATCTTGCATATAGCCTTTTAATATGCCGTTTTCAATTAATACATTACGCTGTGAAGGCACACCTTCATCATCAACGGTAATTGAGCCTCGCATATTGGCAACTGTACCGTCATCAACAATTGTACAGAATGGAGAAGTGACTAACTCGCCAATTTTGCCAGTGAATAAAGAAGATTCTTTACGGTTAAAATCGCCTTCTAAACCGTGTCCAACTGCCTCGTGTAATAAAATTCCTGGCCAACCAGCACCCAGTACAATTGGCATAGATCCTGCTGGGGCAGCTATTGCCCCTAAATTGACGATACCTTGTCGAACGGCTTCTTTTGCTAAATAAACGGCTCGGCTATCGCCTGTGTGATGTGGCTCAAAGAACCACGTTAAACTAAAACGCCCACCAGCACCTGCTCCACCACGTTCCCGTTTACCATTTTGTTCGACCAAAACAGAAATAGATAGGCGAACGAGTGGGCGAATATCTGCTGCTAAAGTGCCATCTGTTGCGGCAACAAGCATTTCTTCGTAAACGGCAGATAAACTCGCGTTCACTTGAATCACTCGTGGATCTTCCGCTCGAGCTACTCTATCTACCAAATGTAACAACTCAACTTTCTGTTCTCGGCTGAGTGTATCTAGCGGATTGATTGATGCATAACGCTTAATGGCTTGTGTTTCTTTGAAAGGAGAAATCAATAATGAGCCACTTTCTTGAGTGATACTACGAGCTGCCATTGCACATTGCTCAAGCTGTGGAAGTGAAATCTGATCCGCATAGGCGAAACCTGTTTTCTCACCCGAAACCGCTCGCACACCAACGCCACGGTCGATATAAAATCCGCCTTCTTTGATAATGCTATCTTCCAAAGACCAACTTTCGTCTTGGCTAAATTGAAAATAGAGATCGGCATAATCAATATGACGAGTGGAAAAATGATCTAGCACCTTAGTGAGATCAGATAATTGTAGCCCACTAGGGAGTAGCAGACTTTGTGAAACTTGGTTTAGCATTCTAATTCCTGAAAATAAAAAGGCTCAAAATGAGCCATTAACAAGCGGTGGGATTGTAGCGGATTTTTGCAAAAAAAACTAACAAACCGACCGCTTGAATATACTTTATCTTTCGGAGTTTAGTCATTTGGTAGTGTCATCATCAACTGGCGGACTAAAGTCGGCGACCAATAACGTCCACTCGTATTCAGATAAATTTTATCTGCTTCAATGCGTAACAAAGATTGCTTTTGCCATTCTAGTAATAAATCTTGAGCTTGCGGATTATCTGCAAAAAGTGATGGCTCTAAAAAACCAAGCTCTAAGCTATATTGCGTTTGCGATAACAATTTTTTATGTTGTCCGTGTTGGCTCATAAAGGAGAGAGCTTTTTGCTCGCTTGGCGTTTCTAAATAACGTTGTAAATCCCCCTGCACTTGATAGCTCATTCCGCCAAAATTACCGCCAGCACCTGAGCCAAAAGCCAGACAAGATATATCTGATTTTACTAAAGTGTTATAACGATTACGTTCTCTACGATCAGGATAAGCAAAGTGATTATTACTTACTTGCAGCCAGCCTTTTGCTAATAATTGTTGAACGGCATAAGCGTAATGTTGAGATTGAACTGCGAAAGGTTGTGGAGGCGGTAGCGTTCCTTTTTGAATTAAGCGGTTAATTGGTAAAAATGGATAGCAATTAAAAGCATAAATATCTAAACCCGATAGTGCTAAAGTACTGGCTGTTGCAATATCATTGGCCCATACTTCATCGGTTTGATTAGGGAAACCAAAGATTAAATCAGCCACAATAACCGCATTTAAGTCACATAGTTGTTGTAAATAAGTATAAGCCTCTTCTCCGCTATGCTTACGCCCCATTCTTTTTCTCAGGGCTGAATTAAACGTTTGAATACCAATAGAAATTCGATTAACCCCTGCATCAATACAGGCTTGGGCTTTTTCTAGATCAAAATGACTAATCCGCCCTTCTAATGTAAATTCACAATCATCAGCTAATGGTAAATATTGATAACAAGCTCGAATTAAACGAACCAAATCTTCGGTTGCTAAAGCGGTAGGTGTTCCGCCACCAAAATAGACAGCTTGGATTTTTCCTTGAGATTGTCGGCGTAATTGAGCTTCATTAGCTAATTCTGAGATCAGTTTATCGGTGTAAATTTGACTATAACTTTCTTTCCAAGCATTGCGGTAGAAACCACAAAATACGCAATGTCCTGCACAAAATGGAATATGCAGATAAGCAAGAGCATCTTGTGTCAGGGAATAAGGTACTTTTTCATTCCAAAGAGATAGCCATTCATTCTCAGGGATATTTTGCCCACCCCAAATAGGCATTAAGGATTTCCGATCAGTAAAGGCAGTCGGAGCTGCTTGGCTCGGATGCCATTGTTGCGTTGTTATCATTCAAGTGATCCTATCTAAAAATAGAAAACAACTTTATACCGAAATTGATAACAAATAGAATTGATTATCATCAATAATATTGTGATTTATTGGAGCAAAAATAAGGTGAAAAAATTTGGGGAAATGCCCGTTTAGCGGAATGGCAAGCGGTAGGATAAGCTCTGTTTTTTGCAAAAATCCCACAGCGGTTAGGCTGTGGGATTTTGATTGCTGAAAAAATAAAAGAACAAATCTGTCAGCCGTCTGAGATTAGATTATTTTTTCAATAAATCACGAATTTCAGTTAATAATTTTTCTTCTGCTGTTGGCTCTGGTGCTTTTTCAGGTTCTGGAGCAGGAGCTTTCTTCAGGTTATTGATCACTTTAACCATTGCAAATACAGCCATTGCAATAATTAAGAAATCAAATACGTTTTGAATAAATGCACCATATTTTAATGTTACAGCTTCTGCACCATCTTGTGCTTCTTTTAATACGATAGCTAAATCTTTGAAATCAACACCGCCAATGAGTAAACCAATCGGTGGCATTACAACATCACTTACTAAAGATGAAACGATTTTACCAAAAGCACCACCGATGATAACACCGACAGCTAAATCAACAACATTACCTTTTACCGCAAATTCACGGAATTCTTTTAAAATACTCATTTTAGTTCCTTAAATAAAAAATCAACGCTATAAAAGCGACCATCAATTATAAATGAAGTGATAAAAACACCTAATAATTTTAACTTAATTTACGAATTTGTTGCGAAAACGTTGCCACCTTACACCAATCTGTATATTCATATTCTCTGCTCGTATCCGTTTCTCCCCCCGTAATTTTCATAATAAAACGGATCATTATTCGATCAAACCAACGATAGCGGGGATAAAATAACGCTCCAGCCATTACTTCAACTAAATCAGGTTGCCACTTAATACGAGCAAGTAATTTTCGAGTATAAACATTCGTTTCAGGGCTGTTTTTGTCTGCTTTGCGAGCGGTGAGATTAACGCTGAAAAATGCAGATTTTTTCTGATTTAACAGTGCATAATGTTGATTGATAAATTGAGTAAGTAGCGGATCAAAATGCCCATAGCGGATCGACGCACCAACCACAATAGTCCCAAATTGTTGTAAGTAATCTGTACTGAGATTTGGATTTTCTCGCAAAGATAATATGCTGACATCAGCTTGATTTTGTTGAAGTTCACTCGCTATTTTCTCAGCGATTTTCTGCGTTTGACCATCTCGAGTTAAATAAAGAATTAAGGTTTTCATATTTATTATCGTTATATTGAAAGAATTTTGGCTATCTTAACAGATTTTGCAAAATTTTAAGGAAATCAGACCGCTTTTTTGTTATGGTATGCCCAATTTTTTGAGTGAGATTTCCAACAATGAACGAAACAGAGCAAGCACAAAACCCAATTCTCTCCAAACCATCAGAAAAAGAAACCACCCACTTCGGCTTTAAGACCGTTGCCAAAGAAGAAAAGCAACAATTAGTCGCCAATGTTTTCCACAGCGTAGCTGGGAAATATGACTTAATGAATGATCTACTCTCGTTTGGTATCCATCGAGTTTGGAAACGTTTTACAATTGATTGTAGTGGTGTGCGTAAAGGGCATAAAGTCTTAGATCTAGCAGGCGGTACTGGGGATTTTACTGCAAAATTTTCGCGTATTGTCGGCGAAACTGGAGAAGTTGTGTTAGCCGATATTAACAGTTCAATGCTAGAAGTCGGAAGGGAAAAACTGCGTAATTTAGGTGTGGTCGGCAATGTTAATTATGTACAAGCTAATGCTGAAGCACTGCCTTTTGCAGATAATACCTTTGACTGCATTGTCATCAGTTTTGGCTTACGCAATGTTACAGATAAAGATAAAGCTCTACGTTCAATGTTTCGAGTTTTAAAACCAGGTGGACGCTTATTAGTCCTTGAATTTTCTAAACCTATTATTGACCCAATCAGCCAAGTCTATAATTTCTACTCGTTTAACATTTTACCTAAAGTGGGTGAAGTTGTGGTTAATGATGGCGAAAGCTACCGTTATTTAGCCGAATCTATTCGAATGCACCCTAAACAAGATGAACTAAAAGCAATGATGGAAAACGCAGGCTTTGAAAGCGTGAATTATTACAATTTGAGTGCTGGAATTGTCGCATTGCATCGTGGTTATAAGTTTTAATATCATTGTTCAATCTTAAGGCTAAAAAAATGCAAAACTCCCCGCTTTTTCAACATCTTATGCTTTCCCAATTTGCAATCGGGGCAACTGAAACGGCATTTAACGGAATCATTGCCCGTTCACCCCATACATTGCCTATTTTACGCAAACTTGTCGGGAAAATGCTTAAAATAACATTAAATCAACCTGAAATAAGCTGTTTTATTCTCTTTAGTGAAAATCGAACAGATTGGCTTCAGCAGTATGAAGGTAATGCTGATTGTAGTATTGAACTTGCCCCAAGTGCGTTGCTGAAATTAGCGGATAAAAGCAAATTAACCGAGTTAATCAATAATAAAACTCTGATACTAAATGGTGATATTCAAGTTTTGCAACAATTTACCGACCTACTTGATCAATTAGAGAAAGATCCTGCTGAGTTATTATCCCCACTGTTTGGAGACGTTGCTGCACAGGTTTCAACTAATTTAATTAAAGGTTTATTTAATAAAGTAAATCAACAAGTTAAACGTAATAGCGAACAGTTAGTAGATAACTTAATGAATGAACGCCCTGTTTTAGTACATCGTCTGGAAGCAGTAAATTTCTACGATGAAGTCTCTGAATTAGCTCAACAAGCGGATAGATTAGAACAACAATTTGCAATACGTGGACTCTAATGAACATCAAAAACCTTCGCCGTCTTTATCATATTATTCATACTTTTTTACGCTACGGCGTTGATGAAGTTATTCCCAATATTCGCCTTACTCGTTCATTGCATTTAGGGCGTAAATCGCTTTTTTGGGTAAAAAACCAATATCCAGATAAGCCTTTTGGTGTCAGGCTCCGTTTAGCACTACAAGAACTTGGTCCTGTCTGGATCAAACTTGGGCAAATGCTTTCAACTCGCCGAGATCTATTTGATGCAGAGCTTGCCGACCAATTAGCCTTATTACAAGATTCTGTTGAACCTTTTGATGGGAAACTTGCTCGCCAGCTTATAGAGCAAGCACTAGGTGGTAAATTAGAAACGTGGTTTGATGACTTTGATGAAACAGCCCTAGCATCAGCTTCTATTGCTCAAGTTCATACTGCAAAATTTAATCAACAACAAGCTCTTGCTGGCAAAGAAGTTGTCCTTAAAGTCATTCGACCTGATATTCATCAAATCATTTTTGAGGACTTAGCATTAATGTATCGTTTAGCAAGTTGGATCCCCAAACTTTCCAACGATGGCAAACGTTTAAGAGCTGTCGAAGTAGTTAGAGAATATGAAAAAACCTTATTAGATGAACTAGATTTACGCAAAGAAATGGCTAATGCGGTACGTTTACGCAATAATTTTGCAAACAGTGAAATGTTATATGTTCCTGAAATGTATCAAGATTTTTGCCATAAAAACGTTATTGTAATGGAACGAATTTATGGTATTCCCGTAGCCAATATTGCGGAGCTTCAAGCTAATGGAACGGATATGAAACTACTTGCCGAGCGTGGTGTTCAAGTTTTCTTTACTCAAGTATTTCGAGATAGTTTTTTCCACGCAGATATGCATCCTGGAAATATTTTTGTAAATCCTAATCACCCAGAAAATCCACAATATATCGGTATCGATTGTGGTATTGTCGGTACACTCAACCAAAATGATAAACGCTATTTAGCGGAAAGTTTTGTGGCATTTTTTAATCGAGATTATCGCCGAGTCGCATTAATGCACGTTGAATCAGGCTGGACGCCTGCCGATACCGATATTGATGCTTTTGAGCAAGCATTCCGAGAAGTTTGTGAGCCTATTTTTGCAAAACCACTTTCTCAAATTTCATTCGGACACGTTTTGCTGAATCTTTTTAATGTCGCTCGTGAATTTAATATGGAAGTGCAACCGCAATTAGTATTGCTACAAAAAACCTTACTCTATATTGAAGGATTAGGCAGGCAAGTCTATCCACAGCTAGATTTATGGCAAACAGCAAAACCATTCCTACAAGATTGGTTAAATGAACAAGTAGGTGTAAAAGCGATGTTCCGTCAGGTTCAACAACGTTTGCCACAGTTTAGAGAACATTTTGCGGAATTTCCTGAAACCGTTTTTCAAGCACTGCAACAACAAAAGCAGATCAATCTACGTTTAAGTGAAATAAACCAAAGTTTACAGAACCAAAAAAATCATTCTAGCTTAATACGAACCTTATTACTGGCTTTAATAATCTCAGGTACATTCTGGCAATTTGAACAAATGCCATTATGGTTAAGTTCATCATTATTATTAGTAAGCATTGGGTTGGTAGTGATGGATTTATTTAGACAAAGTAGATAAAACTTAGTTATATAAAAAATGCTTTAACTGTTCTGTTAAAGCATTTTTATCAAACCCCGTGCCGTAAAACTCCGTCCTTCAGGGCGGAGATGTAAGGCACAAACGACATAGCCGTTTCAAACCTAACTAATCGAGTGTTTGCTGTTGCTCAATGTATTGGCG
>NZ_LEKM01000212.1 GCF_009761375.1 Ursidibacter arcticus
AACAAAGTCTTTTTTCATTCGGACGCCAGCGTGGCGTCCCTACAAGGAAAGTTATAACCAATTGAAAAATAACAGATTTTATTTTGTTATGTAGGGACGCCACGCTTGGCGTCCACTTATTAAATACAACAAATTAGAGTTTGTCATCAATCTGAAATAAATATTTTATTTTTGTTATGTAGAGACACACTGCGTGTGTCCACTTATTAAATATAATAAATTAGGGTTTTTCATCAGTTTGTGGTGGGCTGAAGCCCACCCTACCATACTAAAGTGGGTGAATTATCTTTCATCGTAGCAGAGATTAATCCTGACGGTATTTTTGTAAAAATTTGCCTAAACGTGTAATGGCTTCTTCTAACTGATGAACATAAGGTAAGGTTACAACACGGAAGTGGTCTGGTTTATGCCAGTTAAATCCTGAACCTTGTACAAGTAATACTCGTTCTTGCTGTAAAAGATCAAAGACAAATTTTTGGTCGTCTTTAATCGCATACATCTCGGTATCAATTTTCGGGAACATATACATCGCCCCTTTTGGTTTAACACAACTAATTCCCGGGATTTGTGTTAATAGTTCGTGAGCTTTATTACGCTGCTCTAATAAACGACCACCCGGTAAAATAAATTCGTTGATGCTTTGATAACCACCCAATGCTGTTTGAATAGCGTGTTGCATCGGAGTATTTGCACATAAACGCATTGATGAAAGCATATCTAAGCCTTCAATAAATCCTTTAGCTTGCTGTTTCGGGCCGTTTAATACCATCCAGCCTTGACGGAAACCTGCAACACGATAGGCTTTTGATAAGCCGTTATAGGTTACAGTTAAAAGATCTGGAGCAAGTGCTGCAATGTGATGATGAACTGCACCATCGTAGAGAATTTTTTCGTAAATTTCATCAGCAAAAATAATTAAATTATGCTGACGAGCTAATTCTGCAATCTCTAATAAAATTTGGCGACTATATACCGCACCTGTTGGGTTATTTGGGTTAATAACTAAAATTGCTTTGGTATTTGGAGTAATTTTGGCTTTAATATCTTCAATATCAGGGAACCACTCTTTTTCTTCATCACACAGGTAATGGACTGCTTTTCCGCCAGCAAGAGTCGCCGCTGCAGTCCAAAGTGGATAATCTGGCATTGGAATTAAAATTTCATCGCCATCATTCAATAATGCTTGCATTGACATTGTAATCAATTCCGATACGCCATTGCCGATATAAACATCATTCACATCAATATCTAGTAAACCTTTTAATTGGTAATATTGCACAATCGCTTTACGGGCAGAATAAAGCCCTTTGGAATCACAATAGCCTTGTGCAGTTGGTAAGTTACGAATCACATCGACTAAAATTTCTGCAGGGGCATCAAAACCAAAAGGGGCTGGATTACCAATATTTAATTTTAAAATTTTATGCCCTTCTTCTTCTAAACGAAGAGCTTCTTTATGTACAGGCCCACGAATATCGTAACGAACGTGAGTTAATTTGTCAGTTTTTGGAAAACGTTCCATTGAGATTACCCCAAGATTGAAATAAAGTATGAAAAATACTTAACTCTACTCCGATTTGTTAGGAAAAAAAAGGGGAAATACGCTAAAATAGCTTTCTTTTTTCAAACAAGCGGTGAGATTTCACTAAAAATTTGCCAATGTCTATTTTTAACAAGTTAAAACAAAGGTTTATTAGCCTACTTTCAGAGCCTAATGTTCATCAGTTTAATTGTTTATCCGACCATTTGGATTGGATAAAAATTGAAATTGTTGTTGAGCAGTTAGAACCTGTGCAAGATAGCCTTTGGTTGCATTGGTTAAAACAGCAACCTACTTTTCCGCATTTTTTCTGGCAAAACCGTTCTAATAATCTCTTATTAGCTGCTATTGGTGCGGTGGAAACCTTTTCACAGTTGGAATGTGCAGAACAATTTTCCCAACAGTTTGGCATAAAATTAGTCGGTGGGCTGAAATTTGAGGGAGAATGTCAATTTATTCTACCCCGTCTTTGCCTTGAAAAAAATTCTCAGAAACTGACCGCTTGTTTATACCTAAACAAGCAAAATCTTGCTGAAGAAATCCAGACTTGTTTAGCCTTACTGACTAATGTAGATAAAGTTGCTGATGAAACAATTGCAAAACCACAAATTATTACCACCAATGCTGTCAATGATTTTGACGTTTGGCAAAATAATATTCAACAAGCGATTGATAACATTAAACGATACCAATTTCGTAAAGTAGTACTTGCAAATGCTACGACTTTTGTCTTCAATCAGCCATTGTCCGCTTATGATTTACTCGCTATTAGCCAACGTAAAAATTTGGGGTGTTACCATTTTTTATGGGCAGAACAAGCATCGCAAGCCTTTATTGGCTCAAGCCCTGAACGGTTGTATAAAAGAGAAGACCGCCAGCTTAGAACGGAGGCTCTCGCAGGAACGGTTGCCGTTACGAGCGATTTAGAACAGACAGAAAGAAATCGCCTTTGGCTATTAAGCGATCAAAAAAATACTTATGAAAATCAATTAGTGGTTGATGATATTTGCGATCATCTTAAAGATTGTGTAAGCCAAATCAATGTAAACAGTGCCGAAATCAAGCGGTTACATAATGTGCAACATTTACGCCGCAAAATTCAAGCAACACTAAAAGAGCAAGTTTCAGATGTGGATTGCTTAATGCGTATTCAGCCAACTGCCGCAGTTGCAGGCTTACCACGTTTACCCGCCAAACAATTTATTGCTGAACAAGAAGGCTTTGAGCGTGGTTGGTATGCTGGGACATTGGGTTATTTCCAGCCTCAATCTGCGGAGTTTTGCGTTAATCTCCGTTCTGCAAAAATTCAACAAAATCAAATTACGCTCTATGCAGGGGCTGGCATTGTTGAGGGTTCTGATCCTGAAACAGAATGGCAGGAGATAGAACGCAAAGCCTTAGCAATGGCTGGGTTATTTGTACGCTGATTAGCGTTATTACTCAATAAGTTATACATTGGTGGACTAAAATCCACCCAGACTGATGACAAACCTCAATTTGTTGTATCCAATTAAC
>NZ_LEKM01000213.1 GCF_009761375.1 Ursidibacter arcticus
AACAAATTAGGGTTTGTCATCAGTCTGCTTAGATAACAGTGCTTAATAATTAGCTTTTAGAAAGTGGTGGAACAAATGTGATGCCTAAATCCCAAGGTTGCTCAATCCACGTTTCCTGCGGAATATCAACAATATAATCATCAACTAATGCAGCCCCTAGCGGTTTTGCGAATACGGTTACAAATTTAGCATTTGGATACATTTGACGAATTTCACGCGCAGTGTTCCCTGTATCCACTAAATCATCAACAACGATAAAACCTTCGCCGCCATTGGCAACTTCCGCTGCGTGTAATACTTTTAACTCGCCTTGACTGTCGTGGTCATAACTTGCAATACAAACGGTTTCAACGTGGCGAATGCTTAGTTCACGAGCTAATACTGCCGCAGGGAACAAACCACCACGACTAACCGCAATAATCCCTTTCCATTGCGATGCAGGTAATAAACGCTGTGCTAATTTTCGTGCGTGCATATGGAACATATCCCACGTCACAACATATTTTTCGTTAGTGTATTTTTCACTCATAATATTTTACCTAATAAAAGCGGTGCTAATGCACCGAATAAAAAAATTGCGTAACGATAACTTAAAAAACAGTTTCGTGCTATCATTTCCAACGAATTTTACAATAAAATCCCGTTCAGGTGTGATTTTTGCAAATCTTTGTCAAGAACATACCGCTTAAACTAACTAAAGAGAGGTGAATATGTCTGAAATTCAAACACTTAAACCTAGCCTATTATGGAAATGGTTCGATCAAATCTGTGCAATTCCACACCCTTCTTATCACGAAGAGCAAATCGCTCAATTTATTGTTGATTGGGCAAAACAAAAGCAATTCTTTGTTGAGCGTGATGAAGTTGGCAATGTGCTAATTCGCAAGCCTGCAACAGCAGGAATGGAAAATCGCCAAGGTATTGCTATTCAAGCTCACTTAGATATGGTTCCACAAGCGAATGAAGGCACACAGCACGACTTTACCAAAGATCCAATTCAACCTTACATTGATGGTGAATGGGTAAAAGCAAAAGGTACTACACTCGGTGCCGATAATGGTATCGGTTTAGCATCTTGTTTAGCCGTACTTGATGCTGATGATCTCGTACACCCCGATATTGAAGTGCTATTAACAATGACCGAAGAATCAGGAATGGTTGGGGCTATTGGTTTACGTCCAAATTGGCTAACAAGCAATATAATGATCAATACTGATACCGAAGAAAATGGTGAAATTTATATTGGCTGTGCGGGTGGAGAAGATGCTAAATTAAGACTACCAGTAAAATATGAAAATAATCCATTTGATACGGCATTACAATTCCAGTTAAAAGGTCTAAATGGCGGACATTCAGGTTGTGATATTCATACTACCAGAGCTAACGCAATCAAGCTATTAGCAAGAACTTTAACTGAATTGAAAGCTGCCGTACCATTCCAAATTGCTGAAATTCGTGGTGGTTCAGTACGCAATGCAATTCCACGAGAAGCAAGCGTTACCCTTGTATTCGATGCAAAAAATCAAGAGAAAATTACCGCTTGTTTGGCTGAAATGGAACAGGTGCTAAAAGCAGAATTAGTTCTTGCAGAGCCAAATCTGACCTTTATTTACAATAATGTAACTCGCCCTGAGAATGCCTTTGATCAAGCATCAAGCCATAAAGTTATTCAATTCTTAAACTTATTACCAAATGGCGTTATCCGTAATAGTGATGTGGTTAAAAATGTGGTGGAAACATCACTGAGTGTAGGCATTCTTACCACCGAAGAAAATGAAGTAGTGGCGAATATCTTACTACGTTCATTAGTGGAAAATGGAAAAGCAGACGTAAGAGGAAAATTAACGTCTTTGGCTGAATTAACAGGGGCGGCCGCTATTTTCTCTGGTAGCTATCCAGGTTGGGAACCCGATCGTTTCTCTAAAATTACGCCATTAACCAAACAAATTTATGACGAAATTTTAGGCTATGAAGCGACTATTCAAGTGATTCACGCAGGGCTTGAATGTGGTTTAATTAAGAAAGTATATCCAACAATGGATTTAGTTTCGATTGGACCAACCATTCGCAATGCACACTCTCCAGATGAAAAAGTGCATATTCCAGCCGTTGAAATTTATTGGGAACTTCTCACTAAAATTTTAGCTCAAGCACCGAGTAAATAAATTAATGGCTATATAGGGCGTATTAAATACGCCTCAGACTGATAACAAACCCTAATTTGTTGTATTCAATAAACGGACGCCAGCGTGGCGTCCCTTGTATCTTACTCAACTGTAAATTGGTAAAATAAAAACGTATTATTTTACCACCAAGCAT
>NZ_LEKM01000214.1 GCF_009761375.1 Ursidibacter arcticus
TTCATTCGTTAGCAAATCTACAGTAGGTTTGCCGTTTTCATCATATTGAATAAACCAAAGAGCAGCATAACCGAAGTAGCTATTATTAAATTGAGCTTGCCCTCCTATGATAGTACCGTCATCATTCATTGCAGTAACTGAAGAAAAACCTGATCCATCTTGTTCGAAGGTTCCTAAATCATAAGCTTTCCAATCGTTACCTAACCAAATAGTAGCACGGTAATTTTCTCCAACTTTACTTCGCCCACCTGCAATTTTACCGTCTGCACTCAAGGCTCTCACTTCCCCATAGGTTTCATTGCCATCAATACCTTTTAATATGGTTTTTTCACTGTAATTATTACCCGACCAAATTGCAGGGATAAAAGTAGAAGATGCATATGGATCGCTATCATTCACGATCGATTTACCAGTAAGATCAAATGCTCCTCCCGCCACATCACCAGCATTATTTAATGCAAACAAACTAGAGTGATTATTATCTATCTCTTGAGCATCAGACCAGTCTGTTCCATTATGACGCCAAATTGAAGCTCTGTATTGATTACGACCGGCGACAATATCACCTTTATTATTAATTGCCTCAGCAGATGATTCCTCTAATGATAATCTTATACCATCCCAATTATCCCCCTCTTCTGTCCAGACTGTAGCTAGATTAATATGCCTATTTGAAGCAATGAACTCATAACCAACAGCTCGGTTGCCCAAACCATTTAGCCCTTGAACATTACCCAAAAAATCCTGATCTTCAATTGTATTAGTTGTATTAGTTACTGATGTTGGAAGCTCAATTGGCTCAGACCATTTGCCGTTTTGCCATTTCCAAATAGTAGGCACTAGGTACTTAGTTGTCTTATTTGCATTTCCTCCAGCTACATTTCCTTGATCATTAAGGGCGTAAACAAAGGAGAATATTGATTCATCTAATTGAACTGGTTTAACAAAGTAAGGAAGATCATATTTGTCATCCTCACTTTGCCATTTTTTCCATTGCCAAGTGGAATCAATATGATATTTAGCATTATATGTCGCAAAAATGGAACCTGTGGCATTAATTGCACGTACACCGCTATCTGGTTCATTAATAATAGGT
>NZ_LEKM01000215.1 GCF_009761375.1 Ursidibacter arcticus
AAGTAACTCAGCAATCGGGCCTTCATATCAACGAAAGCTCGACTATCAATGTAACAGAAAACACCCACTTAAAAGGTGGCATTATCAATGCTCAAGGTGATAAAGCGAACCACACAATGAAGACAGGTACGCTGACGACTGAAAATATTGAAAACCACAGCGACATCAAAATTAGCACCATCAGTGTAGGTGCCAGTACGGATATGTCACAAATGGCAACGATGGCAATGGGTGCAGCATTAAGTGCCTTGGGGAATATGAATGAAAGCGAACGTAGCCAAACACATTCTGCCATCAGTCAAAATATCAATCTTACCATTACTGACAGCGACAAACAGAAGGCTCTCACAGGCAAAACAGTAGAAGAAACACTTCAAAGCCTGAATAGAGATGTGGCAGGTGCGAATCAGAAGTTAGAAAAGCAAGACCTAACCAAAGCACAAGAACGTCAAGAAATGGCACAAGTGATAGGTGAACTTTCGCAAGCAGGTATTCATCATTTGGTGGGTAATCATCTCAAAGAAGCGGAAGCCAAACGCCAAGAAGCGGAAGCGATAGAGAAAGAAAATCCAGCGAAAGCCGCAGAGCTTAAAGCTCAAGCTCAATCAATAGAGGCTGAATATGGCTTAGGTAGTAATTTGCAAATGGGGATTAGAGCAGCTACGGCAGCATTACAAGGTTTGGCAACAGGCAGTGTAGAACAAGCTGCTGTCGGTGCAGCTTCGCCATATCTGAACAAACTTATCAAAATACAAACGGGCGATAATAAAGAAGCCAATCTAATTGCTCACGCTATATTAGGTGCGTTAGAAGCTCGCATTACTGGCAACAATGCTGTAGCCGGTGCATTGGGAGCCTTAACGGCAGAAGTGGCAGCACCTTATATAATGAAAACGCTTTATGGCACAGACAATCCTGAGGATTTAAGCGATAGTCAAAAACAAAATGTCGCAAATTTAAGCCAAATTGCGGCAGGATTAAGCGGTGGTTTAGTTGGTGATAGCACGAGTAATTTTGTGGCAGGCGCTGAGATTGGGAAATGGGCGGTGGAGAATAATTATCTATTCAAAAATGAGGCGGCTCGAAAATATGAACTGGAACAAAAGGCAAGAAGCGGTACTATCACCCAATTGGAACAGCAAGAGCTTGCTGAAATCAATAAATTAGATAAGGCTCGAGATGTTAAATTAGTCTCTTCTTGTGTCGATAAAATGTCCCCAACTTGTCGAGAGGAAAGTAAACAAGTGGATGCTGCCAAAGCAAGTTATTCAGGTTCAGAGTTAAGTTACGCCTATGCTTACCCTGTTTACACCGCATATTCAACAAAATATGAGGGGGATTATAAGAAAGCAGTTTCATTCTCCGAACAGTATTCGATTTTAACGGCGAGTAAAGAAAAAGCATATGCGGATTTTGAGGCACGTTTTGATTTACCGAAAGGTAGTGTAAATCAATTTACTCAATGGGGAGATGTTATTGCGAGTACAGCCGGTTTAATCGGAACAAGCAATGTTGGGAAATCGGCATTAAGTGGTGATTTTTCGAAAAGTGTGCCGAAAGAGGTTAATTCGGGTAATAAACTGGATGTGGTTGGGGAAACAACTAACTATAAAACAAGCAATATAGATTTCTCTAGTTTGGAAATTGAAATATCTAAACAAAATAAACATTTAAAAAATACTAATGAATATAAAGTTGCTATTGCCAATGATCAGAAAAAAAGTATTGTTACTATTGATTTAAATTCTTTAAAAGGTTATGCAGGAACAGGACAACAAGTTGGAAAGCTTGAAGTAGGTCTTCCTGGATCAAAAGAAAGAATAAATTTCAATAAAATTATAGGTGATTACATTGATCCTATAACGGGAAAAAGCACTCCAACAAAAATAGGTATTATTCATTATAGTAAAAATGGATATCATATAGTACCGGCTAAACCAAATGAGGATTAATTTCATGATAAATGAAGAAGTTATAAGGCTACGAATATCCATACAGAATGCCTTAATTGGAAAAATAACAAAAGAAGTTAGGGGGGTATATGTAAAAATAAAAAATAATTGCATATACCTGTATATCATAGTTGATGGTGAAACCTCTGATTATTGGAAAGAAATGATCTATGAAATTGGTACAGATTTGATATCTCATTTTGACGAAAATTATAATATTAGCGAAAATTTGATCAGGTTAGACTATCCCAACATCTTATATTTTAAAGATTATATATGTGTATATAAACGTTACGAATCCCCGGTGATGTGCATCTCCTGATGTATGTCAGTATCATGTTGTTCCTAAGACAATGTTTAAACTTGAAGCCGGTATAAATTATTGGGAGAAACAAAAATGATAAATAAGTATAAATGTCCTTGTTGCCATAATAATACTCTTTCAGAAGAAAGAGAGTATGAGATATGCAGTGTTTGTGGTTGGGAAGATGATCCAATTCAATTTGATGATCCTAATTTTAGAGGAGGAGCTAATTCTTTTAGTTTGAATGAATCAAGAGAATGTTTCTTAAAATTTTCTAATAATGCTGAGAAATGATCCTAGTTCAAGTAGACCTGACAGATTGGAATTTCAGTTCTCAATTGATGGTGTAAAACAAGAGAAATTAAAATTTAATAATGAGGCAAGTAAAAAATGATTAATGAAGAAATTGAAACTATAAATAAAATATATGAAGTTATTTCAATAGTAGATATTGTGAAATTTAATTCATTTGAATATGTATATAAGATAAATGAAAAAGAAGGTTGGGCTAGTATGGGGTTAGTTTATAAATTAAATGATACTGTAGTATCTCAAAATGATTTTGATATTCTTAATGAGAATTTATTGGAGGATTTGAGTGAAAGGTTGCGTTCTATAATGTTTAATAAAACAGGAGGACAGTGGAGAAAATTTGTTTTATCTTTTCAAGATAACAAGATTAAAACAAAATTTGAATATAATGAACAATATATTGGTTAATTGGAGATGTTTCAATAAAATATATTGTTTATAATTTGACCTTATTAGAAGCCTTGAAAATACAGGCTTCTTCATCATACAAATTGTTCACAGCATACAATGTGGAACACTGGGATAATACAAGCGGTTGTTTATGATTAAAATTTTGCAAATTCTAGTGGTAAATTTACCGCTTGTATTTGATACAAGTGGCTTTTCGCTTGCTCGCCCACTGGTACGCATTACACTGAACGAGCAACAAGAAATCCGCAGTATTCAGCCGAATTTAGTGATTCCGCAAAATGTATTGTATCGAGTAAATACGAACCCGACTAACCGTGTACTCATTGAAACTGACCCAGACTTTACCAACAATAAACGCTGGCTCAGTTCGGATTATATGTTTAATGCATTACGTTATGAACCAAACACCCTTCAAAAACGCCTGGGTGATGGTTTTTACGAACAACGTCTTGTACGTGAACAAATTAACCGCTTAACGGGCAGACAGTTTGTTGGCAACTATACGGATTTTAATAGCCAATACCGAGGCTTAATGAATGCAGGTATTACCTTTGCACAGAAATTCAACTTACGCCCAGGGATTACGCTTTCAGCAAACCAAGTGGCACAACTTACCACAGATATTGTATGGCTGGAAAGTGAAAAGATTAGGTTGCCAAACGGTCAAGTGGAAAATGTGCTAGTGCCGAAAGTGTATGCCGTGGTGAAAAAAGGCGACATAACGGGTAACGGTGTTTTGCTCTCAGGGAATAGCGTAAAACACAGTGGTGGCGAGTTTATCAATAACGGCACAGTCGCAGGAAGAGAATTAGTCCGTTTTGACAGCGACAGTATTCGCAACAGTGGCAATATTCAAGCCGGAACCATTACAGGCAACATCAGCGGTAATGTAGAGAATATCGGTGGGGCGATTGAAGCAGACAGAGCAATACTGCTTAAGGTTGCAGGTAATTTTAACCACAGCAGTACGACACATACCACTTCGGTGAATGAACAAGGCTATCAACGCACCGACACCACGATTGCTCGCAAAGGTTTGCTGCACGTTAAAGGCTCAGATGGTAGGCTACAAATTCAAGCAAATGACATCAATATTGCCGGTGCCGACATTATCAATGACGGCAAGGGTCAAAGCTACATATCTGCAAAAAACAACCTCAATCTCACCGCTTTAGCCGTGGGCTTTGATGAGAAAATGGGCGGTGGTAACCATTATCGTAATGAAAAAGTCCAAGATGTTGCGGTAAATCATATAAAAGGAGCTGGCGATGTTGTGCTGAAAGGGCATCATATTTACTCGGAAGGTGCAACATTGGAAGCGAAAGCGAAGTTGTCTGCTATTGCGAAGAATGATTTAGTGTTAAGCACAGCGAGTACATTCAGTGATTTTGCCGAATATCACCACACGAAAAGTCGTGGAACATT
>NZ_LEKM01000216.1 GCF_009761375.1 Ursidibacter arcticus
AAGTAACTCAGCAATCGGGCTTTAATTGTAGAAGATCAAACCCACCTTGAGCAGAATGTCTGTAAAGGTGGGTTTGTCAGTGGTCTGAATCCGACATAAGCTGTCGGATTTATATTATATCAATAAAGCTAAATAAACTTCTGTATTATAGGAAATTAAACAATATCAAGTAATTCAACTTCGAAAACTAAGGTACTAAACGGTGGAATTGATGCACCTGCACCACGTTCGCCATAAGCAAGGTTATGTGGAATAGTTAAACGCCATTTTGAACCAACAGGCATCATTGTTAATGCTTCTGTCCAACCTGCAATTACACCACTTACAGGAAATTCTGCAGGTGTACCACGTTTAACTGAACTATCAAAAACTGTACCGTCAATTAAAGAGCCGGTGTAGTGTACGCGTACTTTATCTGCTTTGGTTGGTACTTTTCCTGTTCCTTCAGCAAGTACTTCGTACTGTAAACCACTTGCAGTTTCTTTCACTGATGCGTGTTTTTTGTTCTCTTCTAAGAACGCTTTTCCTTCTGCTTCTAACGCTTTGAATGCTTCTGCTTGTGCTGCTTCTGCACGTTGTGAAAGTTCTTGCAGTGCTTGGCTTACTTCGTTTAGTTCTAATGCAGGTGGATTTTGGTTTAATACATCAAAAATTCCTTTTACAACCGCTTCAGGTTCAACATCTAAGCCACTACCTAAAAGTTGCTGACCGATTTGTAAACCAATACCATAACCACCTTTTGCTTCTACACTTTCTAATGCAACTGAATCTAAATTTAAAGACATAATGTTTCCTTATTGTTTGAATGAGTGCCTAATATGGCGATCAATAATTGAAATACAAGAGTAAGCGGTGAGATTTTCCAAAAAATTTGCAAATTTCAGGTATAATCCCACCGCTTATTTTTAATTGAAAAGGAATGAACTAATGCAAAATCCAAAAGATGATGTACTTTATGCTCCTGTTGAATGGCAAGATTGTAGTACAGGTTATACCGATATTCTTTACCATAAATCCACAGATGGAATTGCAAAAATTACCATTAACCGTCCTGAAGTGCGTAATGCTTTTCGCCCACAAACTGTTAAAGAGATGATCCAAGCCTTTTCTGACGCTCGTTTTGATGAAAAAATTGGTGTTATTGTGCTAACAGGACAAGGTGAGAAAGCATTTTGTTCTGGTGGTGACCAAAAAGTGCGTGGGGATTACGGTGGCTATAAAGATGAAAGTGGTGTACATCACTTAAATGTATTAGATTTCCAACGTGATATTCGTAGCTGCCCGAAACCTGTGGTCGCAATGGTAGCAGGTTATGCAATTGGCGGTGGGCACGTTTTACATATGTTGTGCGATTTAACCATTGCTGCTGAAAATGCGATCTTTGGTCAAACAGGCCCGAAAGTTGGTTCATTTGATGGCGGTTGGGGTGCAAGTTATATGGCTCGTATCGTTGGACAGAAAAAAGCTCGTGAAATTTGGTTCTTATGCCGCCAATATGATGCAAAAGAAGCCTTAGAGATGGGATTAGTCAATACTGTTGTGCCTTACGCTGATCTTGAAAAAGAGACAGTTCGTTGGTGTCGTGAGATGTTGCGTAATAGCCCAATTGCCTTACGTTGTTTAAAAGCAGCTTTAAATGCAGATTGTGATGGTCAGGCTGGCCTACAAGAATTAGCAGGTAACGCAACAATGCTATTCTATATGACTGAAGAAGGGCAAGAAGGTCGTAACGCATTTAACGAAAAACGTGCTCCTGATTTTAGCAAGTTTAAACGTAATCCATAATCAGAAACCACAAAGACAATTTGCGTAGGGCTAGGGTTTATCTCTACCCCAATATCGTTCTCATTTAGGGGCGGGGATAACCCCGTCCCTACGAAAAATTAAATGTTTGTATAACACCCACCACTTGTATGATCAAACTCGATACCATTATTGAACAATTTTTGGATAATTTATGGTTGGAACATAATTTATCAGAAAATACTATTGCATCTTATCGGTTAGACTTAGAAGCATTTGTGCAATGGTTGCCTGACGCAAGGGCTTTTTTAACGGTAGATTATGTCGATGTCCAAACCTTTCTTGGCGAACGGTTGGAGCAAGGCTATAAGTCATCAAGTTCGGCAAGAATGTTAAGCTGTTTACGCAAGTTTTTCCGCTTTCTTTATATGGAAAATTACCGTAGTGATGACCCGACCGAAACGTTAAAATCACCACGCAAGGCGGTTCATTTACCAAAATCATTAAGTGAAGAGCAAGTATTGGACTTACTCAATATGCCGAACACTGCCGATCCGATTGAGCTACGAGATAAAGCAATGTTAGAGCTACTTTACGCCACAGGCTTGCGTGTAACGGAGTTGGTTTCGCTAACCATTGAAAATATCAGTTTGTCGCAAGGGTTAGTTCGAGTGATTGGTAAAGGTGATAAAGAGCGAATTGTGCCGATGGGGGAAGAGGCAAATTACTGGTTGCGTGAGTTTTTTCAGTACGGACGTGCCATTTTGCTTGGCGATACACAATCGGATATTGTTTTTCCAAGTCGTTTAGGCAAACAGATGACTCGCCAAACGTTTTGGCATCGAATTAAACATTATGCCTTACTAACAGGGATTGATAGTGATAAACTCTCGCCCCACGTCCTACGCCACGCTTTTGCAACGCATTTGGTCAATAATGGGGCGGATTTGCGTGTGGTGCAAATGTTATTAGGGCACAGTGATTTATCCACCACTCAAATTTATACTCACGTTGCCAAAGCACGTTTAAAATCACTTCATCAACAATTTCATCCAAGGGGATAATATGCAACAAGGTTTTTCTAAATTTAGCTGGGCATTGGCACTGTTCTGTTTACCCATTGCATTATGGCCATTAGCACTCTTTGTCTCGCCTAAGTTTTCGGATAGTCCGAATTTAAGTGAATTTCAAATCAATAGTTTTTCGGTCGTATTTTGGGTTTATCCTTTTGTGTTGTTTGCACTCTCAGGAATATTACACAAGATTTATCAAACAAATAAACCGCTCGCAAAAGGATTACTCACTTTAGGTTTTGTGCTTTTTTATGGAGTGTTTATTTATATTGTGAAAAGCGTTTAAGGCGTTGTGAGTACTGCAACGAGCTGTTGATTAAAAAAGACTAATGGCGTGCGAGTTCTTTCCCAGACTGGCACGTTATTTTTTTGCCAAATTTTTTTCATCTCTTCTCGTTTTGAATGTGGATAAAGAGGCACTTTACCACGCTGATGTAGTTTGATGATTAATGGCTCTTGCTGTAATTCTGGCGGTAATAACAAGCGGTATGTTTGCCCCGATTTTTTGCAAAAAATGAGAGTATCTCTGGTGCGAATTAATGTACCGATATTTTCAGGCAAGGTAAATTCTTCCCCCTGTTTTGCTAATAACATCTGTTCAAACGGTGGTGTGTCGGCAAATATCTCTGTAATAAAAAGATGCTGTTGGTAACGTCTAAGCATTTTATCCGCTAATCTAAACGCAGGATTTTTATCTTGCTCGGCAAAAATTACATTGGCAATAATCTGCTCAAGTTGTATCTGGCTCGGCATCGGCATTTGGCACTTTTCAAGCCAAAGGCGGATCAATTGTTGCTGTTTTAAGTGAGAAAATTGGTCGAACTTCTCAATGTTGAAACGCCGTTCAGCAAGATTTAAACGTGCGTGAAGTTCATCATTTAATAACTCTTCCACCAGTTGCTGTTGCTCCGCACAATGTTGTGCGGCTCTTGCTACCATTTGGTCAAACTGCTGCCAACGTTGATTGAGCAAGGGTAAAATTTCATTGCGTAAAAAATTACGTTCGTAGCGACTATCTACATTGCTCTCATCGTTAATCCACGCTAGGCAATGTGCCATTGCGTAGGCTTGAATGGTTGATTTCGGTGATGTAAGAAGCGGGCGGAAAATGGAAAATGCTGATGTTGCATTTTTCCCCCAATAACTGACCGCTTGCATTGCACTTAACCCAGTAATGCCACTGCCCCGTTTTAATGCAAGGAAAAAGGTTTCCACTTGATCGTCTAAATGATGGGCGGTGACTAACATCTCATTAGGCTGAATATGCTGTTCAATCGCTTGATAACGAGCTTGGCGAGCATTCGCTTCTATGCCTTGTTTCCCAAATACGGTTACTTTGCAGACGGTTAAGGGAACTTGCCATTCTCGGCATAAATGTTGGCAAAATTCTGCCCAGCTATCTGCATTCGGGCTTAAGCCGTGATGAATATGGATAGCTCGTAAATTGAGCGAGTTTTCTTGACGAAGTTGGCAAAGTAGATGAAGTAGCACCACAGAGTCCACACCTCCGCTTAGCCCGATTAAAAAATCGGTTTGCTGTGGTGTGTGGATAGCTATCTGTTGGCGAAGTGTTGAAATTAGCATAGTAAGCGGTGAGTTTTTCAAAAAAATTTACCGATTTATCGGCTAGACTGATGACAAACCCCA
>NZ_LEKM01000217.1 GCF_009761375.1 Ursidibacter arcticus
ACAAAATAAAATCTGTTATTTTTCAATTGGTTATAACTTTCCTTGTAGGGACGCCACGCTGGCGTCCGAATGAAAAAAGACTTTGTCAATAATCTGACCGATTTATCGGCGGTTAAACTTGTAGCCAAAACGTAACAGGACCGTCATTTTGCAGGCTGACTTGCATATCCGCAGCAAATTTCCCCGTTTGAGTTGTAATCCGCTGTTTTGCTTGATCTGCAAAATAATCATATAAAGTCTCCGCTTGTGTTGGCGATGCTCCACGAGAAAAGCTCGGACGTAAGCCTTTTTGCGTATCTGCCGCAAGAGTAAATTGTGAAACGACTAGTAAACTCCCTTGAGCTTGCTGTACGTTTAAATTCATTTTGCCATTTTCATCGGCAAATACTCGATAGTTCAGTACTTTTTCAAGTAATTTGTCCGCACTGGCTTGGTCGTCTTGTTGCTCAACACCAAGTAATACCAATAAACCTGTGGTAATTTCCCCGATAACTTGTTGCTCAACTTCTACTTTTGCCCATTTTACACGTTGAATAAGAGCGATCATTTTGTCTCCTTAGCAAGTGGGTTTTCTAATGTGCCTTGCTTAATCATCTCCATATCTTTAAGCACAGACGCAATTTGCCCACCTGATAGCACGACTTTCCAGCTTAAATGAATCCATACAATCATAATCGGAATAGTCGCTAACACGCCATAAATCGCTTGATAGGAAGGGAATGTGGTGATGTACCAAACAAATAGCTGTTTACCCAAAGTAAAGAATAATGCCGCCATTAACGCACCAATAGCAGCGTGTTTAAATTTAACGCTGGTATTTGGCACAATTAGATAGACAAAGCTAAATAGCAACCAAATGAGGAAAAAAGGCATTAACTTCAGAAGATGATGACTAAATGAGAAGATACCATCTGTTTCAAACATCTCTAAGGAGAAAATATAAGAACTGATAGCAATACTCGCCCCTGCAAACATCGGGCCAAAAATTAGCACCGCAAGGTAGATCACAAAAGAGAGTACCACCGAGCGTTTCTTCGTATTGTGCCAAATTTCGTTAAGAGCATTGTCGATACTGGAAATCAACATTACTGCGACCACCACTAAACCGAGAATACTGATAATCCCCATTTTTTTGGAATTTTCGACAAACAGATCAAGATATTCTTGCACCATATGGCTCGCATTAGGAGCAAAGTTATCATAAGCGAGTTCTTTTAATTGTGTCGTGGCTTGGTCGAAAATGGGGAGCAAGGTAAAAATTGAAAATGCCACCATAATCAACGGTACGAGTGATAGCAATGTACTATACGTTAAGTAACCCGAGTAGATCGCAATGCGATTCTGCTCTGAACGAAATAAAAACAGTTTGATGAAAAAAAGAATTCGTGATGTCATATTAAACTCTTGTTAAATAATCCCCTTCGCATACCCATTTATACGTTGTGAGTGCCTCTAACCCCATAGGCCCACGAGCGTGTAGTTTTTGTGTGCTTACCGCCACTTCAGCTCCTAAGCCAAATTGTGCCCCATCGGTAAAACGAGTACTTGCGTTGATATAAACCGCCGCCGCATCAACTTGCTGCACAAACTGTTGAGCCAATGCGTAATTCGCAGTTAAGATACTTTCAGAATGCTGACTGCCATAAGTACGAATATGCTCAATCGCTTGCTCAACACCTTCTACAACGACCACATTGAGATCTAAAGAGAGCCACTCTTGTGACAGTTTCTCTGGATCAAGCGGTTGGATATTGGCATTTTTTTGCAATTCACTTGGGAAATCATCACTATGCAATGTAACCTTTAAGGCTGTGAGTTGTTCTGCCAACATCGGTAAAAATTGTTCGGCAATCGCCCTATCTACTAATAAAGTTTCAAGGGTATTACAGGTGCTTGGACGCTGTGTTTTTGCATTCGCAATTACTTGAACCGCACGAGATAAATCTGCAGTCTGCTCTACATAAAGATGACAGACCCCAATGCCACCAACAATAACAGGGATTGTTGAATTTTCTTTACAGAATTGATGCAAGCCAGCCCCACCGCGTGGAATAAGCATATCAATATAGCGATCTAATTTAAGCAATTCTAAGAGCAAGTTTCGATCAGGATCAGTAACGGCTTGTACCGCGAGTTTTGGTAATCCTGTTTGCTCTAATGCGTTTTGTACTACATCAACTAAAATACCGTTAGTAAACTTGGTCTCTTTTCCACCACGCAAAATAACAGCATTACCCGTTTTTAAACAGAGCGATGCCACATCAATCGTTACATTTGGACGAGCTTCATAAATAGTAAGGATAACGCCAAGTGGAACTCGTTGTCGTTGGATTTTTAATCCGCTATCTAATACGCCACCATCAATGATCTGCCCGACAGGGTCTGCCAGTTTTGCCACATTACGCACATCATTTGCTATTCCTTGAATACGTTCAGGTGTGAGTAACAAGCGGTCAATAATCGCAGGAGAAATACCTTGTTCTTGAGCATAGGCAATATCTTGTTGATTAACAGCCAAAATTTCCGCACTACGTTGCTCTAACGCATCGGCAATTGCGAATAAGGCTTGATTTTTCTGAGTATTGCCAAACTGAGCAAGGGCAATGCTTGCTTGTTTAGCTTGTTTGGCAAGTGTGATTATCGTCATACTATTCTCTCATTTAAAAATAATGAGAGAGTTTATCATATTTGACATAAATGAATTATGCTCAGACTGATGACAAACC
>NZ_LEKM01000218.1 GCF_009761375.1 Ursidibacter arcticus
GATGTTATCAGGTTGTACCCTCCCCCTCTTTAGCAAAGAGGGGTTAGGGGAGATTTGGCAGAATATACAGCGAAGTGAGAGAATGATAAGACAAGCGGTGCGTTTTTAGAGGAAATTTGCAAAATTCTTTATAAATCGCACCGCTTGCCAATGTATTTAATTATTTTTGCGTCATTCCTTTAACAGAGGAATGGTCATTATTAAGATTGTGATGGATACTAATCTTGTACAAAACTGGTTTATTCTTTATAACAATTCTTCTAGAATAAACCGATTTTTTTACAATATGAGTATGCTATGTCGAAATCTATTTGTATCATCACAGGTAGCACCTTAGGCGGTGCAGAGTATGTCGCTGATCATCTCAATGATGTACTCACCGAACAAGGCTATCAGGTTGAGTTATTTAACCAAGCCGAATTATCCGATATTCAACATCAAACTTCCCTTTTAGTCGTAACATCCACACACGGTGCTGGGGAATTGCCCGAAAATATCCAGCCACTTTTCCAACAACTTACCGAAAGTAATCTTGATTTCAGCCAAATGAAATTTGGCGTGATTGGATTAGGTAGCTCCGATTACGACACTTTCTGCAACGCAGTGAATATTGTGGAAGAGGCGTTAAGCTCTCTCGGTGCAACGCAAGTGTGCGAATCTTTACGCATTGATGTCGTAAACGATTTTGACCACGATGGCAGTGCTGAAGCGTGGTTACCAAACTTTGTTGAGAAACTATAAATGAAAATCGGATTAGTACTAGAAGGTGGAGCAATGCGGGGAATGTTCACCGCAGGGGTGCTTGATGTTTTCTTAGATGAACAAGTTAAAATTGATAGTATTGTGAGTGTTTCTGCTGGTGCGTTGTTTGGGGCGAATTTCCCATCGCAACAAAAAGGTAGAGCTTTACGATATAACAAACAGTTTTTAAATGATAAACGTTATATCAGTTTACAAAGCTGGCTGACAACAGGTAATGTTGTGAATAAGGAATTTGCATTTTATGACGTGCCTTTTAAGTATGATCCTTTTGATAATGAACGCTTTAAGCAATCAGGCATTGATTTCTATGCAACCGTAACTAATGTGGTTACAGGAAAAGCAGAATATATCAAAATTGACGATCCTTTTGGTCAAATGGAAGCACTGAGAGCAACATCAGCAATGCCTTATGTTTCTAGAGTGGTCGAATACAACAATCAACTTTATTTAGATGGTGGTATCGCTGATTCTATTCCGATAGAAAAATGCCAAGCGTTAGGTGTGGATAAAATGATTGTGATATTGACTCGCCCATTGGAATACCGCAAAACACCATCGAATAAATTGATGAGTAAACTCTTTTATTACCGCTATCCAAATTTAGCTCGCACGCTAGATAATCGTTATCAAGAATATAATCAAAAAGTAGAAAAAATCATTGAGTTAGAAAAACAGGGTAAAATTTTTGTGATTCGCCCCTCGCAAACTTTGGCGATTAAACGTATTGAAAAAGACCTTAGCAAAGTGCAAGCAATGTATGATCTTGGTGTATCTGATGCCAAGAACATAATGAGTAGGCTTAATCAATATTTATTGGGGGAATAATAATGGCAATCATTAAATTACAACTTGGTGGATTACATTGTAGCCACTGTGAAAAAAGCGTAAAAAATGCACTTGCAGACGTTGCTCGTGAAGTAAAAATCGACTTAACGACCCAAATTGCTGAAATTGATAGCGATGAAACCGCCGATAAGCTAATTGACCGTATTGAAGCTATCGGCTTTGATGCTAAAGAGATCTAAATGCCTAAAGAACAACAATTTTTGCTTTCTGGTTTGCATTGTGCCGCTTGTGTACATCGTGTCGAGAAAATGGTAGGAAAAATTCCTAATGTGGAGTTTGTTTCTGTTAATTTAGTCGATCAAACCGCTTTTATTGAAGGCAATGTTTGCCCACAAGAGATTATCCAAACCATCACCAAAATAGGTTTTGGAGCGGAATTACTTGAGAGTGAAGAAGCCCGCCGAGCTAAACAGCAAGCTCAAACTACTCAGTTATTGAGAACAAAAAAATGGCAATTTATCTTTTCTCTTGCTGTTGGAGCATTGTTAATGCTTTATGGAATGTTCACAGAGATGCACCTTACTCCCGAAAATCAGCCGATTTGGTTTGGTTGGGCGGTTGTGACTGCTTTGACGCTCTATATCAGTGGTAAGCATTTCTTCATAGGAGCTTGGACAAGCCTGAAAAATCACTCTGCAAATATGGATACGCTCATTACGGTAAGTACAGGGGTGGCGTGGCTTTATTCTTTTTATCTTACCTTAAACAGCCAATGGCATTCCCATCTATATTATGAAGCCAGTGTGATGGTTGTCGGTTTTGTGAATTTAGGTAAGTATTTAGAGTTAAAAGCCAAACAACGTTCTTCTTTTGCATTAGAGAAATTATTAGATTTAGCTCCGCAACAAGCGGTTGTTTTTGACGGAGAATTTGCAAAAAGTATTTCGGTAAAAGGCATAAAACCTGAAATGAGAATACAAGCCCTAGCAGGAGAACGCATAGCCGTAGATGGGCGTTTGGAACAAGGTGCTATTTGGGTTGATGAATCAATGCTAACAGGAGAAGCCTTACCCGTTGAAAAACATATTGGGGACAAAGTTCGAGCGGGTACGGTAGTGCAAGATGGTGCGGGTATTTATATTGCCGAACAAGTAGGTTCACAAACCGCTTTGGCTCGCATTATCAATGCAGTTCGCCACGCTCAATCAAGTAAGCCACCGTTAGCAAAATGGGTGGATAAAGTTGCCTCTATTTTTGTGCCTGTGGTTATATTGATTGCGTTATTGAGTGCAGCCATTTGGCTTTTGTTAGGTAAAGAGTTTCAATTTGCATTGTCGATTTTTACTACTGTATTGATTATCGCCTGCCCTTGTGCTTTGGGTTTGGCAATCCCTCTTTCAACCATTGCTGGCGTTGCTCGATCCGCTGAGTTTGGCGTATTAGTGCGTAATATTGATGCATTACAAGCCTGTAATGAGCTTGATACCTTGGTCTTTGATAAGACAGGGACGCTAACCACTGGTGAAATGGAAGTAATCAATATTGAAACCTTGAATGGTTTTGCTCAAACTGAGTTACTTAGTTTAGTAAAAAGTGTGGAACAGCAGGCTACTCACCCAATTGCTAAAGCAATCGTAAAATTTTGCGATAATCATACCGCTTTTGAAATTGAAAATAGGGAAATAGATAAGCTACAAATTATTAAAGGACAAGGGATTATTGCCACCTATCAACAGCAACAAATTAAAGTGGGTAACCAGCAATTTGTTAATTTTACAGCGAATCTGACCGCTTATTCCCCTGCAACAACCTTTGTTTTTGTGGCGATTGATGAACAAGTTGTCGGGATTATTCAGCTACAAGATCGCTTACGCTCTGAAAGCCAACAGCTTATTCAACAATTCCAACAGCAAGGCTATTATTGTGTAATGCTAACGGGAGATCGCCAAGTTACTGCGGAGTACTACGCTCAACAGCTTAGGGTAGATCAGGTTATTGCAGAAGTGCTACCCGAGCAAAAAGCTGAACAGATATTCAAATTACAGCAACAAGGCAGAAAAGTTGCGATGATTGGTGATGGTATCAATGACAGCCCAGCTCTCGCTCAAGCAAATGTGGGGATTGCGATGTATAACGGGAGTGAAATTGCAATTGAAACGGCGGATTTATCCTTAATGCGTACAGGTTTACAGCCCCTAGCAGAGATTTTACCTTTTTCTAAACGGGTAATGCGTAATATGAGGCAAAGTTTAGTTGGAGCGTTTATTTATAACGTTATCAGTATTCCTGTGGCGGCAGGCGTATTTTATTCTCTAACTGGTTGGCTACTTAACCCGATGCTTTCTGCGATTGCAATGACGCTTTCATCTATCACAGTGGTCTTAAATAGCCAACGTTTGTTGAAATGTACATATATAAAATAGTCAATCATCTTTTTATTGAAAATCATTGACTATCTTATGTAATGTTATCACTTAATATTCCACAATCTCTTCAAAATCTAACAATTCTGGTGAAAGAATAATTCCTGTCAGATCCGCATAGACATAGTCTTCAGGTAGGAAAGTTACGCCACCAAAATTGACAGGGGTATCAATTTCACCAATAGAGGTATCTTCTGCACCTACTGGGATTGGTGCTAGTGCTTGAATACCAATATCTAAGGTTTCTAGCACATCAATTTGGCGTACAGCACCATTGACAATAATGCCTTCCCAGCCGTTATCTACCGCAAGTTGAGCCAATTCCGCATCAATCAATGCTCGGCGAACAGCTCCACCACCATCAATTAATAAGACTCTGCCCTGACCGTCTTCTTCTAAAACTTCAGCAATTAAGCCATTACTTTCAAAACATTTTACTGTGGTAATTTTTCCGTAGAAGGTAGAGTTTCCTCCAAAGCTCGAAAAAATAGGCTCGACTACATCGACCTGATCGGAATAAATATCACAGAGTTGAGAGGTATCGACACGCATAGCGTCCTCCTTTTTATTATGAGTATTGGGGTTGAAGTATAAACCTTTGCAAAAAATTGAGCAAATCTAACCGCTTGTTTTTGTATCTTGATGTTCTCGATGAATTCGCCATAACATTCTTGCATCTAAATTAGATGAAGATATCATCGTCAAAAAGACCGCTGCGCCAAAATAGAACGCTGCATCGCCCACTGAAAAGCTAATAATTTGCCCACGCTCTACTAATGACATCATTAGTGCTAACACGAATAAATCCAACATCGACCAACGTCCCACAAAATGAACATAGTGCAGTAGCTTCATTTGCCAATGAATTGGGTGCTTCCAACGGAAATGGATAGCAAGTAATAAATATAAAATCACACCTACTTTGCTAAATGGTACTGCAATACTCGCAATAAATACGATTGCCGCTACTGTATAACTACCCATTGAGATAAATAATAACACACCGCTAATTAGCGAGTCTGCGGAAGTTGAACCTGCAAACTCGGTTGATGAGATGGGTAAAATATTCGCAGGGATCATCATAATCACCCCTGCAACAAGTGTTGCCCAGACACGTTGTAATTTCACACTATCAGAAATTGCTAAGTTAGTTTCACAGCGTGGGCAACGTTGTCGTCCTTTTTTATCGACAATATTTTCATCAAAAGTGTAATCACATTCGGGGCAAAGTGTTGGCTGTGATGGGTGATCGGGGGAAAGCGAGTGATATTCAGGGTAAAATTCATTCCACAATCGCTTCGGATCAATTTTGATAAACAATAGAATCGTCAGAACAGTAGTTAATACAAAAGGAAGTAAATAAATATCAAAAGAAAGCGGAGCATATTCACGCACTTTAAATGCTGCAACCGCTAGAGCAACCAAATAAACATCAAGCATTACCCACTGTTTTGCTTTTTTGAGAAAAATCAGGGTGTAGCGAGGACGATGACCTAATAAACGTTGTAAACGTAACGAAATCACTAATAATGCAAAAGAGATAGGCATTATTACTGAACAGATTAGGATCATAAATGCGGTATAAGGAAAGCCAGACGTTGCCATCTTCCATACACCGCCCCATACTGATGCATAAATAGGTACACCTAGTAGATCGATATTCATCAACGGGAATAGTAGGGCAAAAGGTAATAAGATCAAAATAGAGATCGCAATAATCGTACAACGTCTTAGCCCCCAACGATTGCCAGATTGCAAGACTTCATCACAATTTGGGCAACAAGCGGTCTGATTGTGCAGATTTTTTGCAATATTCACAACCGTATCGCATTCTAAGCAACGTTGTAAGTAATGTTCTTCTTTTTTCATTTCATTAGAGCTTTAGCAACAGGAGCAAAACTTTTACGATGGAAAGGAGTTACTCCCAATTCGGCTAATTTTTCAAAATGTAATTTGGTTGGATAACCTTTATGCTGTGCAAAACCATATTCAGGATAACGTTGATCGAGTTCATCCATTTCTGCATCTCTTGCTACTTTCGCAAGAATAGATGCAGCACTGATTTCAGTTACCAAGCTATCGCCTTTAACCACCGCTTGAGCAGGCATTGTTAATGGCGGAATACGATTGCCATCAACCAATACAAAATCAGGCTGGATCGCCAATCCTGCCACCGCCCGTTGCATTGCTAACATTGTTGCGTGCAAAATATTGAGTTGGTCGATTTCGTCAGGTTCCGCACGCCCTAATGACCAACAGAGTGCTTTTTGTTTAATTTCTTCGGCTAAGGCTATTCGGCGTTTTTCAGATAATTTCTTAGAATCAGCTAACCCTGTAATAGGATTATTGGGGTCGAGAATCACCGCAGCAGTAACGACCGCTCCAACCAAAGGCCCACGTCCTACTTCATCAACACCAGCAATAAGTGTCGCTTGTGGATAGACAAAATCGCTCATTATTTTTCTTCCAAAGAATATGGCAACGGAGCGATTGAGAGCATTACATTACCAAGGCGGAACACGCTATCTACTTCAACCTCTTTATTCATTACCACTTGCACCCAAAGTTGTCCTTGATATTGCTGAGCGGCTAAAATTGTGCCTGTGGATTTCCAGTTTTGTTCAATTTGCATCTCAACACTTGAACTAATTTCTGGTAACGTGATTTCACCTTGAGCATTACCCACTAATGTGAATAGTGCTCGTTTATTTGCCCCACGATATTTTGCTCTTGCGACTGTTTCTTGCCCGATATAGCACCCTTTTGTAAAGGAGATTGCTTGATCAAGTTGCTGTAAATTTGTGGCTTGTGGTATCAATTCAAACTGATTTGCTTTATACAATAAAGGAATACCTTGTTGAATATCGAGCAAATCCCAATCGCTACCTTTCCCTGTGGTTTCTAAGGTTAAATTACCCCATAACAGATAGCGAGTCGGCTCAGTTGATATGCGACAAGCGGTTACATTTTCGTGAAATTTTGCAAAAATCTCACCGCTTGTTGTGCCATAAATCGCGTCCTCTGTTTCCGTAAAAGTTACTTTAGAAAATACAGCATATTTTTTTAATTGCACCAAGGCTTCAGGTAACAAATCGACTGGCATTATCGCCACAAATTTTGTTGCAGATTGACGGAATAAGCGGAACAGAGCACTCATTTTACCCTTAGGATCACAATGGCAAGTTAAGGTTTGTTCGCCTTCTGCAAGTTTTGTTACATCGCAAGTTAATTGACCTTGTAAATATTTTTCAGCATCTGCACCTTCAATATCAATAATACGATATTGTTCAAGTTTGACGCATAAATCAGGTTGGAATGTAGTAATTAAAGAAAATGTTTCGCTCATATTTTGCTCTTTTTTCTTGAATAAATTTGATGGAAATCATACAACGATTTTGATCAGACAACAAATGTTGCGTTTTTGATAGATATAAAAAACGGTAGGTTTCCCTACCGCTCTCTGTTATGTAGTTTACTATTTACCTAAGTTATCGAAGAATTTTTTCACGCCATCAAAAAAACCTTGATGTTTCGGGCGGTTTTTACCTGTTCCTTCTAAACTTTCTTCTAATTTACGCAGTAATTCTTTCTGCTCTTCATTGAGTGAAACTGGAGTTTCAATAATGACTTTGCAGATTAAATCCCCTGCATAGCCCCCCCTTGGAGAAGACACACCTTTGCCACGCACGCGGAAGAGCTTCCCTGTTTGCGTTTCAGCTGGGATTTTTAATTTCACTCTGCCATCTAAAGTTGGCACTTCGATCTCGCCACCTAATGCAGCCATTGTGAAACTAATCGGTACTTCGCAATAGAGATTTGAGCCATCACGCACAAAAATATCGTGTTCTTTAACGTGGATAACCACATATAAATCGCCAGCTGGTGCGCCATTTTCACCCGCTGCCCCTTCGCCCGATAAGCGTAATTGATTGCCTGTATCCACACCTGGTGGAATAGTAACAGAGAGATTTTTGGTCTTATGCACACGTCCATCACCGTGACACGATTTACAAGGTTTCTCGATTTTTTTACCTGTACCGTGGCAAGTTGGACAGGTTTGTTCTGTCATAAAGAAACCTTGCTGACGGCGAATACGTCCTGAACCGTGGCAGCTTGGACAGGTTTCTACTTTGCTTCCAGCTTCTGCACCGCTACCGTGACAAGAATCACATTCTGCAAGTGTTTGAATACGAATATCTTTTTTTACACCACGAACGGCTTCTTCAAGGGTGATTTCAAGGTTATATTGTAAGTCATCGCCACGCACAACACGCTGACGACCACGTCCGCCACCGCCAAAGCCACCACCAAACATTTCGCTGAAAATATCTTCAAAGCCACCAAAACCGCCACCACCAAATCCGCCGAAGCCACCGCCTCCGCCAAATCCACCTTGTTCAAAGGCTTGATGACCGTATTGGTCGTACATCGCACGTTTTTCGCTGTCGCCTAACACTTCGTAGGCTTCTTTGATCTCTTTGAATTTTTCTTCCGCTTCTTTACTGCCTTGGTTTTTATCGGGGTGATGTTTTGCTGCCAAACGCTTATAAGCACGTTTGATCTCTTGCTCACTTGCCCCTTTGCTTAATCCAAGGACTTCATAATAATCACGTTTTGACATAAATCTTCCGTTTTAAATTTTAAAATTTTGCTGAAATTTGACCGCTTGTATAAATAATTCTGCCCCCGTTTACGGGGGAAGTACCGCCAAAGGCGGGGTAGGGGGCAAACAAGTGGTGTGTTTTGCACAAAATTTTGTAAATTCCCCCTTCGGTTTCGCTACGCTCAACCACTTCCCCCGCAAGCGGGGGCAGAATTTGTGCTAACAATGAGCCATAATCGACACAAACACATCAACCTTTCCGTCTGGCTGATATTGTTCAAAATCAACTGTAAAAGCTCGTCTTAATAAACCTTGTTTTCCTTTGCGATTGATACTTTCCCACGTTTCGCCAAGTAACTCAACTTTGGTGCTGAATTTTTCGTACCAGGTTAAATCTTCAATCATAATTGGCATATTTTGATTTGGCGTTTCTGTTGCAATCGCAAAATCATAACCTTGTTCGGTATAGTTGAAATAAACCCCATAACATTGACTATTTTCAGGTAATCCAACCGATTGCCAAAGTTGTTGAAAATCTTCGCTTGTTGCGGTTTGGTCAAATGTTTTAGCCATAATTGGGTAGAGTTTCATTTCAGATCCGCTGTAAAGTTTTGATGGAATATAACCGCTTGTTATTGAGCATCTTCCAATGAAAATACCTGTTTTTTCAGAATTTCGTTAATTTGTGTACGGCTTAACCCCGTATCAATTAAAGTTTGCTCCAACACCAGTAATTGTTTTTCAAATCTTTCTCGAGCCTTATGTACGTTATAAGCAATAAAATCTGCATTCAGATCACTTTCAATACGATAAAACTTGATATTCGATACACAAGGATAAAACCACTTAAATTTGGCTGTTAATTCTTGAATAGCAATGGTACCGTGAGCTTCACTAATACCTTCATTACCCAAATAGACGCTACCCTGTAAATTTTCAAAGCCGTGCTGTTTTAGTACATTACGAATATCGTAATAAGCATTATTATAAGTATTGCCGTGATAATTTTCTTTCAGGCAATTAGTATCCATATCAAAGGTGATTAGGTATCTGCTCATTTCAGACCTCATTCCCAAATCTCCCCTCACCCCTCTTTGCTAAAGAGGGGGATAAGATCTTTAATAATCAAAAGATCTTAGCGGATAAATTCTTAATTGAAAAATAGACCAATGTATTGGATATTTTATCGATCAAGTTCCCCTCTTTAGCAAAGAGGGGCTAGAGGAGATTTGGTTGCAATTTTAAATCGTATATAAGCCAAAGGGGCGTTTAGTACGCCCCTATAATCATTCAGACAAATTACTTATTGTCTTTCACTTCTTCAAACTCAGCATCCACTACGCCATCATCTTTTTGGCTTTGTTGGGCTTGTTGCTGACCTTGTTGAGCTTGTGCTTGACCTGCTTGGATAAGTGGCTCAGACACTTTCACTAAAGCTTCGATTTTCGCTTCGATGTCTGCTTTATCTTCGCCTTTTGCTGCTTTCTCAAGCTCTGCAACGGCTTCTTCGATCTTCGCTTTATCATCTGCATTTAACGCATCACCAGCTTCAGTGATTTGTTTACGCGTTGAGTGAACAATCGCGTCAGCTTGGTTGCGAGTTTGGACTAACTCTTCAAATTTACGGTCTGCTTCTGCGTTTGCTTCTGCATCACGAACCATTTGCTCAACTTCAGCATCACTTAAACCAGAAGATGCTTTGATTGTGATTTTTTGCTCTTTACCTGTGTTCTTATCTTTCGCTGACACGTGTAAGATACCATCTGCGTCAATATCGAATGTCACTTCAATTTGTGGCATTCCGCGTGGTGCAGGTTGGATACCGTCTAGGTTAAATTGACCTAGCGATTTGTTATCACTTGCACGTTTACGTTCACCTTGTAATACGTGGATAGTTACCGCACTTTGGTTATCTTCCGCTGTTGAGAACACTTGGCTATGTTTCGTTGGGATTGTAGTATTTTTCTCAATAAGTTTTGTCATTACGCTACCCATTGTTTCAATACCTAATGATAACGGTGTTACGTCTAATAAAAGAACGTCCGTTACATCACCCGCTAAAACACCACCTTGTACAGCTGCACCGATTGCAACTGCTTCATCTGGGTTTACATCTTTACGTGGTTCTTTACCGAAGAATTCAGCCACTTTTTGTTGCACTAATGGCATACGAGTTTGACCACCCACTAAAATCACATCGTTGATTTCAGATACCGACAATCCAGCGTCTGCTAATGCGACTTTTACTGGCTCTAATGAGCGAGCAACTAAATCTTCAACAAGTGCTTCTAATTTTGCACGAGTTACAGTTAATACTAAGTGTTTAGGGCCTGTTGCATCTGCGGTAATGTACGGTAAGTTTACTTCCGTAGATTGTGCTGATGAAAGCTCAATTTTCGCTTTTTCTGCTGCCTCTTTCACACGTTGCATTGCCATTGAGTCGTTGCGTAAATCAACACCTTGTTCTTTTTTGAACTCTTCTACTAAGTAGTTGATTAAACGGTTATCAAAGTCTTCACCACCTAAGTGAGTATCACCGTTGGTTGCACGCACTTCAAAGGTTTGCTCGCCATCAAAGTTATCAATTTCGATAATAGATAAGTCGAATGTACCACCACCTAAGTCGTAAACTGCAATGATTTGGTTCTCTTTTTTAGAGTCTAAACCATATGCTAATGCTGCTGCTGTTGGTTCGTTGATGATACGTTTTACTTCTAAACCTGCGATACGACCAGCATCTTTAGTTGCTTGACGTTGTGCATCGTTAAAATATGCTGGTACTGTAATTACGGCTTCAGTTACTGGCTCGCCTAAGAAATCTTCTGCAGTTTTTTTCATTTTTTTCAATACTTCCGCAGAAATTTGTGGTGGTGCCATTTTTTCGCCTTTTACCGTTACCCACGCATCGCCATTGTCAGCTTTACTGATTTCAAATGGCATAATTTCAATATCACGTTGTACTTCAGCATCTTCAAAACGACGACCGATTAAACGTTTGATTGCAAATAGTGTATTTTTTGGGTTTGTGATTGCCTGACGTTTTGCAGGCTGACCAACTAGGGTTTCTTTGTCGGTATAAGCAATAATTGATGGTGTTGTGCGTGCACCTTCTGCATTTTCAAGCACGCGTGGTTTATCGCCGTCCATTACTGCTACACAAGAGTTGGTTGTACCTAAGTCAATACCAATAATTTTTCCCATTTTTAATTCTCCAAATAAATTTGTATGTTCGTTAAAGTTAGCTACAAGATAGGGTTACTTCGCTACATTTCAAGCCAACTTAAAAGATTTTTTCAAAAATAAACGGGAAGTGCTTTGACGTTCCCGCTCAGACGAAACAATAAATAGAGATAAATTTGATAGTTTCAAGGGTTGATATGAAAAATTTTTTCAAAAATTTGATAAACAGGGCGAGTTAAATGAAATAAGCGGTAAAATTAGGGGATTTTGTTTATATCCCCTTTAATCAATCAGCCCTTATTGAATAATGGCTGCCACCATTGTTGGTTTTGAATATACCAATCCACCGTTTTAGCTAAACCTGTTTCAAAAGTTTCTTCGGGTTTCCAACCTAGCCCCTGCTGAATTTTGCTTGCATCTATTGCATAACGCTTGTCGTGTCCTGCCCGATCTGCAACAAACGTAATCAACTGATTAAAATCATCAATGTCGGCAATGCACTCTTGATAAGCGGTTAGTTTCCCTTGTTTTTTTGCAAAATTGAGCAACGAACAGACCGCTTGTACGACATCAATATTCCGTTTTTCATTACCTCCGCCAATGTTGTAACTTTCCCCAATTTTTCCTGAGATAAACACCTGATAAAGGGCTTTAACGTGATCATCAACAAATAACCAATCTCGAATTTGATCCCCTTTGCCATAAATCGGCAAAGGCTTGGCGTGTAACGCATTTAAAATCACTAATGGAATTAACTTTTCAGGATAATGATAATAACCATAATTATTGGAACAGTTAGTAATAATAGTAGGCAGCCCGTAAGTTCGATACCACGCTCGAACTAAATGATCGCTCGCTGCCTTTGATGCCGAGTATGGACTACTTGGAGCATAAGGTGTTTTTTCGGTAAAAAGGGTTTGTTTATCATCCAAATCTCCAAATACTTCATCGGTTGAAATATGAATAAACCGAAATTGACTTCTTTTCGCTTCATTTAGTTGTTGGAAATAATGACGACTACATTCTAATAGCGTGAAAGTCCCAACAATATTGCTATCAATAAAGGCTTTTGCACTGTCAATTGAACGATCAACGTGGCTCTCTGCCGCAAGATGAAAAATAGCATCGGGCTGATATTTGCAAAAAAGGGAAGAAATCTGACCGCTATCAGTAATATCAACCTGTTCAAAATAGTAACGTGAGCTATGGCTAACTGCTTCAAGGGAGGATAAATTCCCAGCATAAGTAAGCTTATCAATGTTTACTATGTTATGCCCAGTTTGCTCAATTAAATAGCGAATTAACGCTGAACCAATAAAGCCTGCACCGCCTGTTACGAAAATGGTTTTCATCAATTATCCTGCTAGTTGTGAATTTTTATTTACTCAATGCTTATATAAGATGAATTTGAAAATTTATACTATAATAGTGTTCAAGATTTTTGACACTAGGTGAATAAATGTTCTCATCATATGCTAAAAAGAGTAAAGTCTCATTAACATTTCTTATTAATGTTTTGGTTTTCTTGTTTTATACGACATTACTTATTACACAAAAGAGCTATAACTACGCTTCTATGGCTTTGGCGGTAATTGCTCTATTTGTTGTGTTATACCGGTTATTTTATACAAAACAAAGAATTCCCGTTTATCAATATGATAAAAAAATAATATATGCTTTTATAGCTTATTTTTGTACTATTGCTTTATCTGTATTTATTACAAATGATGGTTTAAGAGAAATTGATAACCCAAGCAGAGTATTACTGTTTATTCCACTCATTTTACTATTTTCAACCTTGCCTATTAAAATAAATACGGTTTTATATGCCATTCCAACAGGTTCTGCCATTATTGGGCTTACGGCTGCTATCCAAATACTGATTTTAGGGCAGGAAAAGCCATTCCCTGATCATATGCATATTCAAGCAGGAAATATTTCCGTCACACTGGCAATGATGAGCTTGGCGATCTCGATCTACTGGGGAATAAAGAAACAGTATAACTTGATGTTGATGTGTTTTATTTGTGCAAGCCTTGGTATGTTAGCAAGTGCTTTTTCTGGGGCTCGTGGCGGATGGGTTGGTTTACCTGCTATTCTTGCCATTATTCTATTCTTTTCATACAAAAACCTGAATAAAAAGCTGACGTTAGGGATTACCTTTATATTATCAATTATGATTTCAGGTATAGTTATTAGCCCGAAAACGAATGTTCTTAACCGTATTCAGCTTGCTCAAGCAGAGGTTATTAATTATTTTGAACATAATGAACGTTCTTCATCGCTTGGTGCAAGATTTGATATGTGGAATAGTGCGATTTTAGGTATTCAACAAAAGCCACTATTTGGTTGGGGAAAAAATGGTTATGTTGAACTGAAAAGATCACAATTAGAACAAAGTATTATAGCAGAAGGTACGCTAAAATTTAATGATGCTCACAATCAATATTTAGATACAACGGTAAAAAGAGGAGCGTTAGGTTTATTAGGACTTTTAGCTGTTATTCTAATTCCATTGGTATATTTCATCAGTTCTATAAGAAATACTAGCCTAGAAATAAAAACAGTTGCATTGTTAGGAATTATTCATATTGTATCGACACTTTTTTTCTCTACTAGCCAAACATTTTTGGCTCATAACTCTGGAACTGTATTTTATTTTGTAAGTGTAGTGATACTATATGGAACAATAAAATCACTAAAAAAATAATTTATTTGCTATAAGGTGGACTTTAGTCCACCACAGACCGCTGACAA
>NZ_LEKM01000219.1 GCF_009761375.1 Ursidibacter arcticus
GGACGCCACGCTGGCGTCCGTTAATTGGATACAACAAATTGGGGTTTGTCATCAGTCTGAAATATCCAAAGATAATTTAGTCTATTTCTAAAGAGCTGCTATGAATTTACTTGAAGTTCAACATCTGAGTAAACGTTTTACCGATCGCATTAGTCTTTTCCGTAAACAAGATTTCTATGCGATTAAAGACGCAACCTTCTCTTTAGATCATCAGGAAACTTTAGCCATTATAGGGGCTAATGGAGCTGGGAAATCAACACTGGCCAAAATGCTAGTCGGAATGACCGAACCAACATCAGGAACGATTTTCTTTAAGGGAAAAAAATTGCAATTCGGCGATAATGCCTTTAGATCAAAAAAAATCAGAATGATTTTCCAAGATCCAAATGATGCATTTGACCCCAATTACAATATCGGTCAAATTCTTGATGCACCACTTCGCCTAGCAACAAATTTATCTGAAGAACAACGCAACGAACGTATCTTCCGCACATTGAAATTAGTCGGAATGTACCCTGAACACGCTCTAATTCACATTAAGGAAACATCAAGTAGTCAGCGACATAGAGTAGCTCTAGCAAGAGCATTGATCCTAAATCCTGAAATCATTATTTTTGATGATAGTCTAAGTGCTTTAGATTTTTCAGTTAAAAGTCAGCTCACGAATTTAATGCTCACATTACAAGCCAGATTAGGTTTATCTTATATTTATATCGGACAAAATCTAGGACTAATTAAACATATCTCAGATAAGCTCATAGTGATGGATAATGGCGAAATAGTTGAATATGGATACACTAAAAATATTTTACTCAACCCACAGCACCCAATTACAACTAGGTTAGTGGAAAACCACTTTGGTGGTACAGTGCAATATGCTTAAAAACTTATTCAGCATAGTGAATTGTCGCACGAAGAGATTTAATAAGCGGTAAGATTTCAAAAAAGTTTCACAAATCTATTTACTGTTTAAATAAACAGTTGTACTATATATCCATACAGTTATTCTTGTATGGATATTCTTATGCTAACACAGCTTGCTATCAATAATTTTGCGATTGTTCGTCACTTAACCCTTGAATTAAATGAAGGGATGTCTGTTATCACCGGTGAAACAGGGGCAGGGAAATCAATTGGTATTGATGCCCTTGGACTTTGTTTAGGTTATCGTTCTGAAAGTAGTATGATCCGCAACGGAGCAGATAAAGCAGATATTACCGCCACTTTTTCAATGCAACCCAATAGCCCTGCTTATCTTTGGCTGAAAGAACACGAGTTATTAGATGAAGATACACCGAATGAGTGTATTTTACGTCGTATGATTAACCTTGAAGGACGTTCTAAAGCCTTTGTGAATAATCGTCCGATTCCTATTTCACAATTACGAGAATTGGGGCAATATCTTATCCATTTGAATGGACAACACGCTCCGCAATTACTACTCAAAAATGAATATCAACTGGAGTTAGTCGATAACTATGCAGGAACACATTCACTATTAACACAAATGGCTGAGCAATATCAGACTTGGCGGAAATTGCATAAACAAGTGAAGAATTTTCATCAACAGCGCCAAGAAAACGAGGCTCGCAAACAGTTATTGCAATATCAAGTTGATGAACTTGATGAGTTTGCAATTAAAGAAGGTGAATTTGAACAGCTTGAAGAAGAACAAGCCCGTTTAGCGAATTCTGAGCAACTAACCGAATTATCCCAATCTGTTCTCAATCATTTAAGTGAAAGCGAAGTAAATATAGACAGTATGTTATATCGAGCTATTCGTGATTTAGAAGAGTTAGCTGATATTGACGCTCAATATCAATCGGCATTAGAAATGTTGAATGAAGCACTTATTCAAGTGCAAGAAGCGAGTTCAGAAATTAGTCATTTAGCGAATAATATTGAACAAGATCCTGAATTGTTAAGCGAATTAGATAGCCGTATTGGTAAAACAATGCAACTTGCCCGTAAACACCAAGTTGCAAGCCAAGAGTTATGGAAACATCATCAACATTTACAGCAAGAATTACAACATCTACTTGATTTTGAAGAGAACGAAGAACAGCTAATTATAGATGAACAGCAGGCGTATCAACAATGTGTTGAATTGGCTGAAAAAATTTATCAAAAACGTGTTGAAGCAGGTCAAAAATTATCCGCACAGGTTACTCAACAAATTAAGCAATTAGCAATGGAAAATGGCGAGTTTTTCATTGATATTCAGCATAATTTAGATAAGTTATCACCAAATGGGGCTGATAGTGTTGAATTTAATCTACGCAGTAATTTAGGACAGAACGCTCAGCCATTGGCAAAAATTGCATCAGGTGGTGAGCTATCACGAATTTCTTTAGCAGTGCAAGTGCTAACTGCGAATAAACTTTCTACTCCAACCATTATTTTTGATGAAGTTGATGTAGGAATTAGTGGACCAACCGCAACAGTTGTTGGGCGATTATTGCGTCAGTTAGGTAAAAAATGCCAAGTGTTGTGTGTAACCCATTTACCACAGGTTGCAAGCCACGGAAATCATCATTTCAATGTACAAAAATATGTTGAAAATAATCAAACTGAAACGCAGATGAGCTTATTAACTGCAAAAGAACGAGTAAACGCACTTGCAAGGTTATTAGGCGGTAGCAAAATCACTGATGCAGTGTTAGCGAATGCTCAAGAAATGTTAGATTTGGCGGAAAGTGATTAGTCGCTTAAAATAAGCGGTCTGTTTTCTCTTATTTTTTGCAAAGGCACAATGAATGCAGCTCGCAACATTTTCTACCACTGAACAGGAATTATTACAGAAAGCCCAATGGATTGCAGGTTTTACATTAGGTGAGATCGCTCAACAACTTAATATGCCTGTACCTGCCGATCTGACTCGTGATAAAGGCTGGGTGGGGATTTTAATTGAAACCGCATTAGGTGCTAAAGCAGGGAGTAAACCTGAGCAAGACTTTGCTCATTTAGGCATTGAGCTAAAGACAATCCCAGTGAATGCAAAAGGAATGCCATTAGAAACTACCTTTGTTAGCCTTGCCCCCTTAACGCAAAACAGCGGAATTACTTGGCAAACATCTCACGTTAAACATAAATTACAACGTGTTTTATGGGTTCCAGTAGAAGGTGAACGCTCTATTCCACTTGCTCAACGACATATTGGAATGCCGATATTGTGGTCGCCAAGCCCAACAGAAGATAAGCAATTACAGCAAGATTGGGAAGAATTAATGGAGCTGATCGTTTTAGGGCGATTAAACGAAATCAATGCGACTTTAGGTGAAGTATTACAGCTACGTCCTAAAGGTAAGAATCGCCAAGCTCTAACTAATGCGGTTAATCAAAAAGGCGAACCAATTCAATCACTTCCTTTAGGTTTTTATTTACGCAAGAACTTTACGGCGGAAATTTTACAAAAATTTTTACATTCGGCTCTTTAATTTTTAAACCGCTCTCTATATGATGTACAGCTTTTACGATATTGATTAGTTAATAATTGATATTTACTTCCACTTAATTGAAAGGATTTTATATGTTTGATTGGGTTGCAAACCCTGAAGCGTGGGTTGCGTTATTTACACTAACCGCTTTAGAAATTGTACTAGGTATTGATAACATTATTTTCATCAGTATTTTAGTTTCTCGTTTGCCTGAAAAACAGCGTCAATCTGCCCGTATTATTGGTTTAGGGCTTGCGATGGCGACACGAATTTTATTACTACTTTCACTCTCTTGGATGATGAGATTAGTTGATCCACTTTTCTCCATTATGGATAAAGCCATTACGGGGCGTGATTTAATTTTAATTCTAGGGGGCTTGTTCCTAATTGTAAAAAGTGCAATGGAACTAAAAGAAGCAATCAGTGGCGAAACTCACGATGAAAATGGTAATAGTATTAAAAAAGCAAGCTATTTTATGATCTTAGTACAGATTGCGATTTTAGATATTGTATTCTCATTGGATTCAGTAATTACCGCTGTGGGTATGGCAGACGATGTACCTGTAATGGTTATTGCAATTATGATTGCCGTTGGAGTAATGATGTTTGCTGCTAAACCGATAGGTGATTTTGTGGATCACAATCCAACAATCAAAAACCTTGCACTTGCTTTCTTAATCTTAATTGGTGTGGCGTTAGTCGGCGAAGGATTTAATATTCATATTCCTAAATCCGCTATTTACACGGCAATGGGCTTCTCAGTCATCGTTGAATTACTCAATATAAAAATGCGTAGTAATCAACGTAAACACGAACAAAATCACATCGAATAATTGAGAAAATCAGGATAAAATGCCCTTCGTCGTAAGGGCGTTTTTATTGAAAGAAAGAGAGGGAAAATTTTATGTTGTTAATGGATTTGGTTGGGCCAACACTCACTGTGGAAGAACAAGAAATGCTAGAGCATCCACTTGTTTCGGGGCTTATTTTATTTACTCGCAACTTTCACGATAGAGAACAAATTCAAGAACTGATCAGATCTATTCGTCAAAAAGTGAAAAAGCCATTACTGATCACTGTTGATCAGGAAGGCGGACGGGTACAACGTTTCCGTCAAGGTTTTACGCAATTACCTGCAATGCAATCTTTCCAACAATTATTACCAAATCTTGCAGAGCAAACTTATTTAGCTAAAGAGGCTGGCTGGTTAATGTCAGCAGAAATGTTTGCCTTGGATATTGATTTGAGCTTTGCGCCTGTTTTAGATTTAGGACATTGTTGCAAAGCCATTGGCGATCGCTCATTTGGTAGCGATGCAACTGCCATTTTACCTGTGGCAGAGGCTTTTATTGACGGAATGCGAGAAACAGGAATGGCAACCACAGGTAAACATTTCCCAGGACACGGACACGTTTTAGCGGATTCTCACTTAGAAACACCTTTTGATAATCGCCCACAAGAACGTATTTTTTCTCACGATATTCAACCTTTCAAACAACTAATTAGCAAACAAAAATTATCGGCAATAATGCCTGCACACGTTATTTATACCGAGTGCGATAGCCAACCAGCTAGTGGTTCAAGCTATTGGCTTAAAAATGTATTACGCCAACAGCTCGGTTTTAACGGTGTAATTTTTTCCGATGATTTAGGAATGAAAGGGGCTGGGTTTATGGGGAACTATGTTGAGCGAAGTGAGAAAGCCTTAAACGCAGGTTGCGACTTATTATTACTCTGCAACGAACCTGATGGTGTGGTGCAAGTCTTGGATAATTTGAAGTATCAACCAACGCAAGCACAAAAAGAACGACACCTAAGTTTAATGAAACGTAAGCATATTGAGTGGCGAGAGTTAGAAAAAAGCCCTCGTTGGCAGCAATCTCATCAAGCATTAAGTGCGTTACAAGAACAATGGTTAGAATGGAAAGCAAAGAATGGCTAACCTGTTGAATTGCCAGCATTTTTCTCAAAAACATTGTACTTCGTGTCAATGGCTTGATAAAGCCTACCCACAACAGCTTGCAGAAAAATCGGCAGAGCTTAAGCGGTTACTTTCGCCTTTTATTTTGCAACAAACAGAGTGGTTGCCAGAAGTTCAATCTTCTCTTTCTGCTTTTCGGAATAAAGCCAAAATGGTGGTTTCAGGCAGTGTTGAACGCCCTGTTTTAGGTATTCTAAATGATGAGCAGGGCGTTGATTTAACCGATTGCTCGCTTTATCCTACAAGGTTTCATTCACTTTTCCCTATTCTAAAACAGTTTATTGGACGAGCTGGGCTTGTTCCTTATAACGTTGCTAAAAAGAAAGGGGAACTAAAGTATATTTTACTAACAGAAAGCCAACATAACCACGCTGTAATGGTGCGTTTTGTGTTACGCAGTGAAACAAAATTAGCCCTTATTCAGCGTGAGTTTCCTGCCTTTTTAGCACAGTTACCGCCAGAATCCGTAGTAACTTTAAACATTCAACCACAACATTCTGCAGTATTGGAAGGCGAGAAAGAAATTTTTCTGACGGAGCAACAAGTGCTAACCGAATACTTTAACGGTGTGCCACTTTTTATTCGTCCGCAAGGTTTCTTCCAAACAAATCCAAATGTGGCGAGCCAGCTTTATGCAACGGCACAAAGTTGGAGTTCGGAGTTACCCATTTTGCATCTTTGGGATCTTTTCTGCGGTGTCGGTGGGTTTGGGCTACATTGTGCATCGGCATTACAAGCTAAAAATGCAAAGGTTTCTTTAACAGGGATTGAAATTTCGCCCTCTGCGATTGCTAGTGCAACAAAATCGGCTCATCAGCTTGGCTTAGAGAATATAAAATTTGCCTCTCTAGATTCTGCTCATTTTGCATTAAATGAACAAGGTTCAGTACCTGATTTGGTTATTGTCAATCCGCCACGACGTGGTATTGGCAACGCATTAGCGGAGTTTTTGAACAAATTAGGCTCACCTTATTTAATTTATTCAAGCTGTAATGCTCACTCAATGGCAAAAGATTTTGCGAGCTTATCTAATTATACTCTCGAAAAAGTCCAACTTTTCGATATGTTCCCCCATACTTCACACTATGAAGTGCTGACTTTTTTAAAGCGAATATAGTCGCTAATGAATCCTTCTAAAAATTAACCCTTTATTTCTTTCTTCAGGTCTTGATTTTTTTTTTTTTTTTAGAATGGGTAAGTTTTTGTATTTTTATACAGAAATAACATTAAAAGCGATCAATTTGTTTTCTTTATATTCAATTAAGGATTCATTATGAATACAACATTTAAAATTTCTGCACTTGCATTATTTGTCGCAATTACCGCAACTGGCTGTAAATCTAATGATTCATCATCAGATGTAAAAGCCCCAACTCAAGTTACTAAACCAGCTGAACAACCTAAACCAGCTGAACAACCTAAACCAGCTGAACAACCTAAACCAGCTGAGCAACCTAAACCAGCTGAACAACCTAAACCTGACTATAGTAAAGTATTCACGATTACTGGAAAACTTGATGCATTAAATGAAAAAGATGTTGATAAATTCAACTGGCGACATTATGGAATAGAAGATGATACTGAAACAGTATGGGTCGATATAGAGAAGATGTCAGATGGTAATAAGCAAGGTACTTTTAGTGGAAAGGTAGGAAATTATCATTATTTATTTGCTAACCAAGTATATTCTAGCTATGGAACGATAGGAATATGGAATAATGATTCTTTTGTACATCAAGGAGCAAGTACTTCATTTGATAACGTATCTAACCACAAAGAACATTATGTGATTGGTAGTATCAATAATGGTGTCAAAGAAATTGATCCTAAATTACACGGTTCAGCAACTTATAAAGGGGCAGTAATCACAGGAAATGTTGGATTTTTTGGTCCTACTCACACCGTTGATGGTAATGTTACGTTAAATGCTCATTTTGCTAAAACATTAGATAAGAGTACTATTTCTGGCGAAATTAATAGTAATAAAATGGGTAAAATTACCTTAGTAGAAACAGATATGACCCGAAACCAGGATTACTTTAACCACAAGAAATTAGGTTTAAGTAAATTTGATACGATTGAAGTAGATAAAACTGAGCGTAAAGAAGATAATTCTCTAGGATTCGTAGGTAAAGCTGTATTGAATGGTCGAGAAGGGGCATACAGAGGAACATTCCACGGTCCATTACTTAATGAGGTAGTTGGAGATATTAGTCTTGGTAAGGATATTTATAACGCTGTCTTCGGTGCAACCAAAGAAGCGAAATAATTATTAGCCCCTAAGCCGATCTGCTTTACGACAGATCGGCTTTTATTTTCACTCAAAATGATAAAAGCGGTCAGTTTTGGCTGATTTTTTGCAAACTATAAATCTTCGAGAGCCTTTATGAAAAAATACCTTTTGCCTTTACTCTGCTTGCCTACCGCATTAAATGCCACACCAAATGAAACAGAACAACATTTGCATAATGTGGCTAAACCTACCGCCCCACAATCAAGCCCTGTATTACCAGCAGAAAGTGCAACTAAGCCCGTTATTGAAATCAATGAACAGCAACTGAAACAAAACCCACAACTTACTCATAAATTGCTGAGTGATGCCCTATTTGCCCGTAATCAAGAGGCTATTCGTGTATTATTAGAGATTTACCAAACCCAGCCGAATACCGACCCTATTTTAATTGATTTCGCACAAGGTAAATTGGCTAGCCTTGATAATGATAATGCCACAGCTATTCGTTTTTACCGCAAAATTCTCGCACAACACTCCGACTTAAATGCAGTACGAATTGAGTTAGCTATTTCACTTTTTAATGCTCAACAAAACAATGCCGCAGAAGACCAATTTAACAAAGCAAAAAGTGTGGAAAATCTCCCTATCCCAATCGCCCAGCTGATTGATGCTTATCTTGCTGCCTTAAAAAAACGCAGTAGTTGGCAATTTGGGGCAACGGCTTACTATATTAAAGATGATAATGTAAATAACGCCTCTCATAGCCCTGAAATCGAAAACACAGGCTTTGTTAAAGGGAAAGGCTTACTTCCGAAAAAAGCCAATGGTGTGGCGTACAGTGCCGATTTATCTCGTGACTTTAATATAGTGAATGCACATTATCTTGCTTTTGAGAACAATCTCTATGGCAAACTCTATTGGGATAGTCGTGATAATGATGAAATAACAAACCGTACATTGCTTGGTTATGCCTATAAAACGGAAAAGTCCACTTTCCGCTTGCTCCCATTTTTTGAAAAACGTTGGTTAAGTAATGCTCGAGACCGTAATACTCAAGGTATTCGCACCGAATTTAACCATTGGCTTTCACCCAATTGGCAAATCTCCACAGCAATGGAATATGGCAAACACCGCTATTATGATAATCCATTGCAAAATGGTCACAGTAAGTTAGTTTCTGCCACATTATTGTGGCTAACAAAACCACAACAATTTTTCTATCTTGGTGGGGATTTTAACCGAGACACAACACAAGTCCGACAATATAGCTCCGACACCAAAAGCCTGCGTTTTGGTTGGGGACAAGAGTGGCAACTATGGGGGCTATCTAGCCGCTTAAATCTGAGTTATTCACAACGACAATATAAAGATGTTGCGGTTCTAGGTGGGTTCTTGAATTTAAGAAAAATCCGCCAAGATAACGTATTGAGCAGTAGTTTAACCTTATGGAAACGAGATTGGCATTTATTCGGTATTACACCTAAATTACAATTTTCGTGGCGTAAAAACCGTAGTAATTTATCGACACTTTATTCTTATACAGATAAGAACATCAATCTGATTTTTGAAACGAGGTTTTAGTACGGACAAACACAATAAGAGCAGATTGTTATTGAATCTGCTCAGATTATTGACAAAGTCTTTTTTCATTCGGACGCCAGCGTGGCGTCCCTACAAGAAAAGTTATAACCAATTGAAAAATAACAGATTTTATTTTGTTGTGTAGGGACGCCACGCTGGCGTCCGTTAATTGGATACAACAAATTGGGGTTTGTCATCAGTCTGAGCTAGGCATTGAGCCTAGCTTTTACTATCAATAAACCAATTAAAAT
>NZ_LEKM01000220.1 GCF_009761375.1 Ursidibacter arcticus
CGATGTTTGGGTTGTACAGGGGAGATTTGGCAAACTCATAAAGCCGAAATTAAACACAACATAGGAACAACACAATGAACCTACATGAATATCAAGGCAAACAAATTTTTGCCCAATATAAGCTCCCTGTTAGTCGAGGGATTGCGTGCAAAACGGCTGATGAGGCTGTTGAAGCAATTAAACAATTAAGTGGCGATGCGTGGGCAATTAAATGCCAAGTACACGCTGGTGGTCGTGGTAAAGCTGGTGGCGTAAAACTCGTGCGTAACGAAGCTGAAGTGCGTGAATTTGCAGATAAATGGTTGGGTAACCGTTTAGTTACCTTCCAAACAGATGCAAGTGGTCAGCCAGTCAATACGCTTTATGTTGAAGAAACCGCAAATATCGATCGTGAACTTTATTTAGGCGCTGTTATTGATCGCTCTTCACAAAAAGTGGTGTTTATGGCATCAAGTGCTGGTGGTATGAACATTGAAGAAGTGGCAGAAAAAACCCCTGAATTACTTCATAAAATTGCAATTGATCCTTTAACGGGCGGAATGGCTTATCAAGGACGTGAATTAGCCTTTAAATTAGGCTTATCAGGTGATCAGATCAAACAATTTACCTTTATTTTTACTCAACTTGCTAAATTATTTGTTGAGAAAGATCTCTCTTTATTGGAGATCAACCCTCTTGTTACAACAAAAGAAGGTAACTTACTTTGCCTAGATGCCAAAATGGTTGTAGATGGCAATGCGTTATATCGTCAGCCTGAACTCGCTGCAATGCAAGATCCGAGCCAAGATGACCCTCGTGAAGCTCTTGCTGAATCTCACCAACTTAACTATGTTGCTTTAGATGGCAATATCGGCTGTATGGTCAATGGTGCTGGTTTAGCAATGGGAACAATGGATATTGTGAAACTTCACGGCGGTTTCCCTGCAAACTTCTTAGACGTGGGCGGTGGTGCAACTAAAGAACGTGTGGCAGAAGCATTTAAAATTATTTTATCAGATAAAGCGGTAAAAGCGGTTTTAGTGAATATCTTTGGTGGTATCGTCCGCTGTGATTTAATTGCTGATGGCATCATTGCTGCGGTAAATGAAGTGGGTGTAAATGTGCCTGTGGTCGTCCGCCTTGAAGGAAACAATGCAGAATTAGGGCGTGAAATCTTAGCGAAGAGCGGATTAAATATTATTGCGGCAGCTACCTTAACAGATGCTGCTATTCAAGCGGTTAAGGCTGCGGAGGGTAAATAATGTCTATTTTAATTGATAAAAATACAAAAGTAATTTGCCAAGGCTTTACTGGTGGTCAGGGTACATTCCATTCTGAGCAAGCTCTCGCTTATGGTACACAATTAGTTGGCGGTGTTTCACCTGGCAAAGGCGGAACAACCCATTTAGGATTACCTGTATTTAACACTGTGCGTGAAGCCGTAGAAGCAACAGGTGCAACTGCCACTGTGATTTATGTTCCAGCAGCTGGTTGTAAAGATGCAATTTTAGAAGCGGTTGATGCTGGTATTCAGTTAGTGATCTGTATCACTGAAGGTATTCCAACTTTAGATATGCTCCAAGTGAAACAACGCTTAAACCAAACTGGCGTACGTATGATTGGCCCTAACTGCCCAGGTGTTATTACACCAGATGAATGTAAGATTGGTATTATGCCGGGTAGTATTCACAAGAAAGGCAAAATTGGTATTGTTTCTCGTTCTGGTACATTAACCTATGAAGCGGTAAAACAAACGACTGATGAAGGTTTTGGACAATCTACCTGTGTGGGTATCGGCGGCGACCCTATCCCTGGTTCAAACTTTATTGATATTCTGAAATTATTCCAAGATGATCCTGAAACTGAGGCCATTGTAATGATTGGCGAAATTGGTGGCTCTGCGGAAGAAGAAGCGGCGGCTTTCATTAAAGAATATGTAACCAAGCCTGTCGTTAGCTATATTGCAGGAGTTACCGCACCAAAAGGCAAACGAATGGGGCACGCTGGTGCTATTATCAGTGGTGGTAAAGGTACTGCCGATGAGAAATTCGCAGCACTTGAAGCGGCTGGTGTAACCACTGTTCGTAGTCTTGCTGATATTGGTTCGGCATTGCGTAAAGCATTAAACCAATAATGTCTAATTATAGCCCCATTTTATTGGGGCTATTTTTGTTAGATTTAAATGGTAATTTGCCCCAAAAGTTGAAATAAACAGCCAACTGATTAAGGGCAGATTTTTTCATTGTTCATACACCTTACTTCGATAATTGATTTTATATTCAATTAACCCCGAAATATCCCATCAACCCCTGCTCAATAGTTTCAAATTCAAATAAATGACTTCTAAGCCATTGCTTAATTGTTGCCCAACTTGGTTCTATGACATTTAACTCAGGTGAATAAGGGGGTAGGGGCAGAATAATGTGTTTGTGTCTTTTGTCATTGGTATTGTTGATGCTATTGGCGTCTGTATTTGTTTTGATACTGTCATTAATAATTTCTTGTAAGTGTTTCATTCTATGAAATTTGG
>NZ_LEKM01000221.1 GCF_009761375.1 Ursidibacter arcticus
AATGTCTAAAGAAAAATTTGAACGTACAAAACCGCACGTTAACGTGGGTACAATCGGCCACGTTGACCATGGTAAAACAACTTTAACAGCAGCGATCACAACTGTATTAGCGAAACACTTCGGTGGTGCAGCTCGTGCATTCGACCAAATCGATAACGCGCCAGAAGAAAAAGCGCGTGGTATCACCATCAACACTTCACACGTTGAGTACGACACAGAAACTCGTCACTACGCACACGTTGACTGCCCAGGACACGCGGACTATGTTAAAAACATGATCACAGGTGCGGCACAAATGGACGGTGCAATCTTAGTAGTAGCAGCGACAGATGGTCCAATGCCACAAACTCGTGAACACATCCTTTTAGGTCGCCAAGTAGGTGTACCATACATCATCGTGTTCTTAAACAAATGCGATATGGTGGATGACGAAGAGTTATTAGAATTAGTAGAAATGGAAGTTCGTGAACTTCTCTCTCAATATGATTTCCCAGGTGATGATACACCAATCGTACGTGGTTCAGCGTTACAAGCGTTAAACGGCGTAGCAGAGTGGGAAGAGAAAATCTTAGAATTAGCATCACACTTAGACTCTTACATTCCAGAGCCAGAGCGTGCAATCGACAAACCATTCCTATTACCAATTGAAGACGTATTCTCAATTTCAGGTCGTGGTACAGTAGTAACAGGTCGTGTAGAGCGTGGTATCATCCGTACGGGTGAAGAGGTTGAGATTGTTGGTATCAAAGAAACAACAAAAACAACTGTAACTGGTGTTGAAATGTTCCGTAAATTACTTGACGAAGGTCGTGCAGGTGAGAACGTAGGTGCATTATTACGTGGTACAAAACGTGAAGAAATCGAACGTGGTCAAGTATTAGCGAAACCAGGTTCAATCACACCACACACAGACTTCGAATCAGAAGTTTACGTATTATCAAAAGAAGAAGGTGGTCGTCATACTCCATTCTTCAAAGGTTACCGTCCACAATTCTACTTCCGTACAACGGACGTAACAGGTACTATCGAATTACCAGAAGGTGTTGAGATGGTAATGCCAGGCGATAACATCAAAATGACAGTAAGCTTAATTCACCCAATCGCAATGGACGAAGGTTTACGTTTCGCGATTCGTGAAGGTGGCCGTACAGTAGGTGCTGGCGTTGTAGCGAAAATCATCAAATAATTGATGTAGCAAAAGCGAATAAATAGAAGGCGTACTCTTGGGTACGCCTTCTTACTATGCATCTATATTGCTCCCATTTTCAATCTGAATAACAGAAGTAAATAGCTGTTTTACTTCATCATATTGATGTGTAACCATCAGTAGTGTCAGATTTTTTTGGATACAAAGTGTATAAACTAACTCTTGTAATTCTTCTCGTCTGATTGGATCTAAAGCTGAAAAGGGTTCATCTAATAGAAAAATCGGTTTATCTCTTAAGAGCGTTCTTGCCAATGCCACACGCTGTTTTTGCCCTCCCGATAATTTATCTGCTCGGCGTGATAGGAAATCAGCAAGCCCCATTTGATAAGCAATCTCTTCTACTTTTTCATTTTGTGATTGGCTTAATCTCAAACTCGGGGTTAAACCTAGTCCTATATTCTGTGAAACAGTTAAATGTGGAAAAAGATTATTATCTTGAAATAGCATTGAAACAGGTCTTTCTGCGGGTTGCGTATGTGTATGATTTTGCCCTGCAAGGTAAACTTCCCCTCGGCTTGTTAGCTCAAATCCAGCAATTAAATTGAGTAACGTGCTTTTTCCTGAACCACTTTCACCGACAACAGCAACTCTCTCGCCTTTGGCAATATTTAACTTAAATTTCATCGGAAGTTCAGGATAGTCAAACTCGACATTCATTTGGATCATCTATTTTGTTCTCGCTGTTCAATAATCAAAAATGGTAAAAACGTAAGAAGCATTAACACCAATGCCGTTACTGCAGCATCGTCCATTCGGTAGCTCCCTAATTGTTGATAAAGAAGGTAGGGTAACGTACTGAAATCAGGGCTACCAAAAAAGGCAATGACAGTAAAACTGCCTAAACTAGCCGACATTGCCAGAGCAAATGCATTACGAAGCGGTCGGATCAGGTAATTTTTTTCCACAATCCACCAACGGCGAAAGCCTGTAATACCTAATTCTCTTGCTAATTTATCGTGAGTAATAAAAGCTTCCCAAACCGCAGTAAATAGTAAGCGATAAATGTAAGGCAGTAGCATCAATCCGTTACATACTCCAACCAAGCATAAAAGTTGCCAAGTAGAAAGTGGCGTATCTATCAATAATAAAAACAGACCGACAGCTAACATAAATACAGGCATAATTAACGGATAAGTCGCCACTCCTGCTAGAAAACTATGGAGAATTTTATGTTTTTGATACGCTAAATTCTTCGTTTCAAGGGCAATCAAATAGGCAATAATAATTACTGTTACCGCTGAAATCGCACTGAGCAAGAGCGAGAAACCTGTCGCCTCCCAAAGTAGTGGATTGGTTAAACGTGTAAAGACGTGAGAAACACTAATGCCTGTCCAAATAACATTTGCGATAGGTATTAAGATCATCATTCCCATTAGTATCATAACGCCTTGTAATAACCATTTATTAACACCTTTAGCTCTCGGTTTCCAAATATGATCGACTGGAATAGCGGTATGTTTAACCTGAGAAAATGCAAATTTCGTCAAAATATCCATCGTAATTTGCAAGATAATCCCGATTAGAATTTGGGTCATTATCAACATTACCGCTTTTGCAAAATCAAACTCAAAAGTCACCGCTTGATAAATGGCAACTTCAAGAGTGCTATATTTCGGTCCACCACCTAGCATTAACACAATCGGAAAACTGGTAAAACAGATTAGAAAAATATTCATAAAGGTATAAGGTAATACCTTTTTCAACATTGGCAATTCAACAATTTGTATATATCGCCATCCTTGTAAATTTAATTGCGTGGCAAGTTGATGCTGGCTACTTGGGATTAAATGCAAGACCTCCAAACAATATTTAGTCGCCAACGGAATGTTGAAGAATAAATGAGCAAGCAAAATGCCTTGCAATCCATATAGATTAAAGGTGGCAGGAATGCCTAAAAATTTTAAGAGCTGAATTACCCAACCTGAATTGCCCCATACTCCGATAATAGCAAAAATAACCACTAAAGATGGCAATGCCCACGCAAATGAGATTAACTTATAGAGTAATGCTTTCCCTTTAAAATTGAGATAGAAAAAACTGCGAGCGAGAAAAACGCCCAAAATGGTGGAGAAAAGAGCGGAAAGTAATGCTTGCCATAAGCTCTGTTTGAGAATTTGTAAGGCTTCCCCAACAGACCAAAAAGTTTCATCGGCACGATGTTCAAATAACGCCCATAAACTAAACGCATAAAGTGCCACAATAATGGTGTAAATCGACCAAGCAGAAAAAGCAGTAAATCGGCGAAGCATCACATATCATAATAAAAAGAATAGATAAGCTAATTTACCTTATTTCATTGAGGTAGTCGATGATGTTTGAAGTGGGATAAAATTATCCTAGGTTTGTTTTTTCTCAAAGAAATTTATCATTGTCTCTGCTACGCTCTGTTTTTTACCCATTAAGGATATATTATGAGCAAGACTTTTAGCGATGAAGCAGAAAACTGCAAAGTAAATTGCAAACCAACTAGTACAGCAATGTTTGACAATGCCGATTCTCAGATTGATTTTGAGCAACATTATCCAGATCAAGAAACTGCTCAGCAAGCACTTGATTTCTTAATCAATAAAGCCAAACAAATTGAAAATGAGCCTTGCCAAATAACGCATCAATTCATTTCACAAGAAGATGGCGTTACACTTAATGCAACATTTAATTTTAGTTGCCAAGCAGAAGCGGTCTTATTTCAGCTTGCGTTGCGTTAGAGTTTGGCAGATTTAGCGAGTATCAAATTTCAACTAACTTTTGCCATACTTGTTGAGCTGAAATATTTTCCATTCCTTGAGCTTGTAGATAGTGCTGATTTTTACCGTAAGCACCAATGAGATTGGGATCTGTTGCACCATATAAGATAATATTCGGTTTATCTAACGCTGCGGTTAAATGGCTAAGTCCTGTATCAACAGAAATCACTGCTTGAGCATTCGCAATTTGCTCTGCAAGCTCCGTTAGGCTTAACTTAGGCAATACTTTAATTTTTTCTGACAGTTCAGCTAAACGAGTTGCTCGTTCAAATTCTTTTTGATTTCCCCAAGGTAAACGAATTTCTACCCCTGAATTGACACAATATTCAAAAAACTCAGACCACGAATTTTCTTGCCAATGTTTGTCTGCTCTTGTCGTTGCGTGAATAGCAATTAGATAAGGCGAAGCGGTGAGATTTTCCTGTTCTTTTGCAAGTGAAGTGAAATGGCGTGCAATAGCATAATCACCAAGTGTATCAGCTAACGAGTACCCCAAACTTTGAGCAAACAACAGACGAATACGTTCAACAGCGTGTTGCTGATAGGAAATAGCGTGCCTTTTGTCATAAAACAAGGCGGCTATTGGTTCACGAATAGAGCGGCGATCATAACCGTGTTTTTCGCCTTTGGCTAAACGAGTCGCAAAGAAAGCACTTTTTAATAGCCCTTGAGCATCAACCACAACATCATAATGTTCTTGCTGTAATTGCTGTTTGAACGATGACCATTGTTGCAATGTTTCTTGAGAAAGTAACCGCTTACGCCACGCTCGAAATGCAAAGGGAATTACCTTTTTTACGGCTGAATGCCAACGGGGAATTTCTGCGAAAGCAGGTTCAACAACCCAATCTATTTGGAGATCGGGTATCTTATTTTGAGCATCAGTAAGTGCAGGTAAAGTATGAATAACATCTCCCATTGATGATGTTTTTATAAGACAAACTTTCATTTCTAATTCACTTTTCTAATCAGTTCATCAAGTTTAGCTAACACCATTTCAGGTTGAATATCAATGAGGCTTTGGTGATAACCCTCGGCACTATCTTGTGATTTACGCACTTTAATTAGCCCACCTTCAATTAAACGAATAATTACCGCATTGTGTGATAACGGTGGCGTATATTGTGGGCTTGTGGGGCCATAAAGCGCTACTAATGGACGATTTAATGCTGCAGCAATATGCATCAGCCCAGAATCATTGCTAACGACGGCAACACAATCGGCAATTAAATCTACCGCTTGATTAAGATCTGTTTGCCCTGCTAGGTTAATACAATAACGTTGCTGTTCCACTGGTAATGATGTACGGATTTCTTCGCCTACAATTTCATCTTTCTTCGAGCCAAATAAACGAATAGCATAACCTTGTTCAATCAATTTTTGTGCCACTTTTGCATAGTGATAATGTGGATAACGCTTTGCAGGTCCAAACTCAGCCCCTGGACAAAAACCGATTGCAGGGCGATTTTCTGCATAATCTAGCTGTTTGGCAAAATGTTGCTTTGTTTGAATAATCTGCTCAGTATTCACTTGCAAATAAGGGTAAGGAATAGGTAATTGATCAGCAACAGGAATATGTCCTTTATCAAAGGCAAGAGCTACATAGCGTTGTACCATTAGTGGATAATCCTGCTTATTATTTCTGAGATCATTAAGCAATCCATAACGCATTTCGCCTTTCCAACCACGGCGATGGGGAATGCGAGCAAAAAAGGGAATAAAAGAAGATTTAAGAGAGTTAGGTAAAACAATCGCCATTTGGTATTGATTTTGCAAATTTTTACCTAAATCATACCGCTTACAAAGAGCAAAAGATCCGTGTCCAATCGGCATTGAAATGGCTTTACGCACTTCAGGCATTCTGGCTAACAAAGGACGACACCAATCAGGAGCCATTACGTCAATATGACAATCAGGGTAATTTTGTTTAAGCTGTTGATATAAGCTGTGGGACATCATCATATCCCCAACCCAAGATGGTGCAATAATCAAAATATTCATATAACTTCCCTTTATGATTGTTTAATACATTTTTCCGCAAGTAAATTGTTACGATTATCTCGTAATGTGCCTACGCCATTGAAATCTTCTGTCCAAATCCAACGAATGTTGCTGTATTTCTTCCCTTGTGTAACGACACTCGGCGATAGTGTGTAAGAAGAGCGGTTAAAAGTCAGGGTAATCTGGCTATTTTTTTTGCTATTTAAAAATTGAACTCTTAAGGTTTGATTCTTTGCACATTGGTAACTAACAATACGCTGTTTTTTGACTACATCTTTTTTTATTGGCGATATATTCTGTTCAGGTTGTTGAATTTTTTGTTCAACTTGTTCTGCTGGTGCGATAGTTGTAGTGCTACATCCTAGTAGCACAGTTGCAGTGAGCAAAGAAAATGCTTTTTTCCATAAATACATTGTTGTCCCCTTAATATCATTCCAGAAAAAAAGAGCAACGCAATGCGTTGCTCCGAATATTCCTTATTATTTATAAATGTAGCTACCATTCGCTTGGCGGATAAATTTACCACCAGAGCCAATATGCATTTCAGTAACACGATTATTTGCATCTAAGCGAACTGTTACTTTTTCACCCACTTTCAAATTGCTTACAATATTGTTTACTTTACTCATTGCATTAACATCTGAGATATTCAAATTGTTATCTCTGAATACTTGCATTAAAGAAACGCCTTTCGGTACTACCATTGTTTTACTTGAAACTGAATTCGATGCAACTTCAACTGTTTTTGCTGGTGTTGGTTTAACCACAGTAGGTTTAGTTTCAACAACTTTCACTGGTGCTTTTTCTACTTTTGGTTGTGGTTGTGCTTTTTTAACTGGCTCAGGCGTTGATTTACTTTCTGGTTGATAAATCACACTTCCTGTTGTTTCTGGTTTCTTCGCAGGTTGAATAACCACAGGTTTAGTTTCTGCTACTTTTGGTTCAGATTTAACTTCGGCAGGTTTTGCCACAACAGCAGGTGTAGGCTCTACACGATTTTCAACAGTAGGTTGAGTCATTTCAGTTGTTTGAGCTGGTTGTTCTACCACAGTATTTGTTGCTGTTTGCTCCGTAGCTTGTTGTTCAGATTTTGCTTGTGCCATTTGAGCATCTTGTAGTGCCTTAGCTTCTGCTTCAGCTCGTTTTGCTTCTTCTTCATCAACAGGGCGGAATTCAATCGGTAAACTTGTGCCTTGCTCCTGCAATGACTCTACTGTTTCAGGCGTATTCGGCTTTAATAAGAAAAATGCTAATAATAGAGCAAGTGCTAATAAAATTACGATCAATAAACGGCGATATTTTGATGGTACTTTCTCTGTAACAGAAGGTTTAGCTGTTTGGGCTGTTTGCGTAGGAATTACTCGCTCAACCGTATTTGGATTTACTGCATTTACTTTTTCCTGCTCATTCACTGGTGGTTGTACTGTTTTTGGCTCATCGACTCTAGGCGTATCAACCGTAGCATTTGCTTTAGCTGGTGCTTTATCCGCGTCATCAACAACTGGAGCGAATGTAAAACCTTTCGGTTTTTGAGTGTCTTCTGCTATTTCTGTTTTAGGGGTATTTTCTTTTAACATTGTTTGTTCTTCTAAGGTTGATAACTCATTTGCTTTATCCACAGGGCGTTTCATTACGGGTGTGAATGTATAATTAGGTGCTTGTTTCGACGATAGCGAAAACATCACTTTCGGCTTTGTGACTTCTGTTTTGCTATGTTGTTCAATTTCTTTTTCTGTTTCTGCTGTAATTGCTGTTGGCTGACCAAAAGTCGGCTCTTTACGTTGATTATATTGGCTCATAAAAATCCAAGGGAAATAACTAAAAAAACGGCAGTCATTTTAAAGGATTTATTGCCTATCATCATCAAATTTCTTTGAAATCACTATTTTATTTATTTTCTCCCCACTATTTTTTCGATCAAGATCGAAAAATAAATTAGCCATTCTTGAGCTTATTCTGCCAATGATTAAAGTAGCGACTGTTCGTTTTATCTCAACCACAACACAGAAAGGAGCTATTTATTATGAAAAAACTCACTCAATATGTCTCTGCCCTGCTTTTAGGTGCATTTAGTTTAACTGCTAGCGCAGAAGAAAAAGGTGTAAGCACACCATCTGAAACTCAAGCTCAAGTACAAGCGGTGCAAACCCAAACAAAAATTGCAAATCCAAATGCAATCAATATCAACACCGCAACTGCATCAGAATTACAGGATAAATTAGTTGGTATCGGTGCTAAAAAAGCACAAGCCATTGTGGAATATCGAGAGAAAAATGGTAAATTTCTCAATATTGAACAATTAACAGAAGTATCGGGTATTGGAAAAGCAACGCTTGATAAAAATCGTGATCGTATTGTTTTAGAGTAATCTAACCGCTTGTTCCCCTTATTACCTATCTACTAAGGGGAACTTGCTTAGATTGTAAACTTTGTGGCTTTTGCTATACTGCTCGCCTTTTGAAAAGAACATAGGATAGTCAAATGTCATTAACAGCTTATAAAGCGCCAAGTTATGCACAACGTGCGAAAATTGCATTTCAATATTTAATGCCACAACAAGGTTTAACTCGCCTTGCAGGGTGGTTTGCAGAGAAAAAATTAGGTGCATTAACCCATTTTGTGATTAAAGTATTTACCAAGAAATACCAAGTTAATTTAGCTGAAGCAGAAAAGACAAATCCTTCAGATTATGCCACTTTTAATGAATTTTTTATTCGTCCATTAAAAGAAAATGCTCGCCCTATCGATCAAGATGCTCAAACCTTATGCTTACCTGCTGATGGTAGAGTAAGTGAAGCTGGGCAGATTACACAAAACTTGCTATTACAAGCCAAAGGGCATACGTTTACCTTAGAAACGCTATTGGCTAACGACATCGCATTAGCCGAAAAATTTAAAGATGGCCAGTTTATTACCACTTATCTCTCTCCAAGAGATTACCATCGTGTGCATATGCCTTGCGATGCAACACTACGCAAGATGATTTACGTTCCGGGTGAATTATTTTCAGTTAATCCATTTTTAGCGGAACATATTCCAAACTTATTTGCTCGTAACGAACGTGTTATTTGTGAATTTGATACGGAGTTTGGCACAATGGTTCAGATTTTAGTCGGTGCAACCATTACTGCGAGTATGAGTACTGTTTGGGCAGGTATTATTAATCCACCACGTTCTAAAGAAGTTCTTGTGTACGAATATCTTGCAGAAGGAGAAAGTGCAATTCATCTCAAAAAAGGGCAAGAAATGGGCGCTTTCCGCTTAGGTTCAACGGTCATTAACCTTTTCCCTAAAGAGAGTGTTGCTTTATCTTCTCATCTTATTGCTGGCGAGCCAACCCGAATGGGCGAACCTTTAGCAAAAATCCTTAGTTAAAATCAAATAAACGAAAGCGAGTGGTAGCCCTACTCGCTTTTTTGTCTATAATTACAAAATATTTTCTTAAAATAACCGCTTATATCAAAATGAAAAAAATTTTTTTACTTCCTCTTCTTATTTTTGTGGGACTTATTATCGCCTTTATGGTGCAACTGCAACGTAATTCAAATGGTGAAGATCCTAAAGCCCTTGAGTCAAGCCTAATAGGTAAAACAATTCCTGAATTTCAACTTGAATCGTTATATGATGAAAAGCAAAGTGTTAATGCTAATGTTGTTAAATCAGGCTCACCACGACTATTAAATGTTTGGGCAACTTGGTGTCCAACTTGCTTTGCTGAACATCAGTATTTAACTGAGCTTGCAAAACAAGGTATTGAAATTGTTGGCATTGATTATAAAGATGAACGATCTAAAGCATTAAAATTCTTAGAAAACTATGGAGATCCTTATAAAGCGATTATTTACGATCCTAAAGGTTCTCTTGGCTTAGATTTAGGGGTATATGGAGCACCTGAAACCTTTATTTTAGATGGGCAAGGGAAAATTCATTATCGCCACGCTGGAGATGTAAATGCAAGAGTGTGGAATGAAACACTTAAACCAATTTACGATAAATTGAAAGGAAACGTACAATAATGAAAAAATGGTTTGCACTTTTATTGATTCTACCTACATTAAGCATTGCAAGTCAGCAGATTCAACAATTCGATAATACACAGCAAGAATCTGATTATCGGGCACTCATTCAAGAATTACGTTGCCCACAATGCCAAAATAACAACATTGCTGATTCCAACGCAACTATTGCCACAGATATGCGTAATAAAACACTGGAATTACTCAAACAAGGGAAAAGCAAAGATGAAGTGGTTAATTATATGGTAGAACGTTATGGCAACTTTGTTACTTATGATCCACCGATAACCCCAGCGACTATAATGTTATGGTTAATGCCTATCTTATTGATTTTAATTGGTTTTGGCATAATGTTAAAACGAAAAAAATCGAATGTACAAGCGGTGGGTTCAGACAAATTTTTTGCAAAAAATCTTGATCAAGAACGCTTAAAACAAATTTTGAACGATAAGGAATAATAATGAATTTTTGGATCATCGCAATATGGATTACGTTAGCAATCGGTGCTATCGCATTCTACCCATTATTAAAAAGAAATACGCATCAAAATAGCCAAAAACGTAATGAATTAAATAAAGCATTTTATTTTGATCGTCTTAAAGAAGTAGAACAAGAAGAAAAAGAAGGGCTCATTGAAGATAACCAACAGACTAAATTGGAGTTACAACAAAGCCTATTAGATGACATTCCATCACAGCCTGATATTACTGTTAATGGGAAAAAATCACTAAGTCCATTATGGTTTATTGGACTTATTATCCTAGTTATAGGAACGAGTTCTGCAATTTATTGGAATGTTGGTTCGTGGTTTACAGGCACGATGCTAGAAATGACACATAAAAAATTGGATTATTTCTATGAACGTATCAAAACAGAAGAAACAGACCCACTTTCAGATCAAGAGCTCAATCAGTTTGCAATGGCATTACGAGTTGAATTACAAGAGAAACCTACTGACGATAAATCTTGGTTTATGCTTGGGCAAGTTGGAATGGCATTAGATAATGGACAAATCGCTCTTGATAGCTACGCTAAGGCAGTAGCATTAAAGCCTGATAATCTACAATATAAGCAAAAATATGCTCAATTATTACTTTTCTCTAGCGATCCAAAAGATAAAGAGAAAGGAGAAGAAGTGGTAAAAGAGATTATTCGTATTGATCATACTAATGTTGATGCTTTGAGCTTACTGGCCTTCTCCTCTTTTGAAAAAGAAGATTATAAAATGGCTGCAATGACTTGGGGAATGATGCTTAAATTTTTACCTGAAAATGACCCTCGCAGACCAACCATTGAGCGTAGCATTCAATCCGCACTTTCAATGATTAAGACAGAGAATAAATAAGTATTAGATAAGATTTTTGCTTAAATCTCAGCGTAAATATTGCTAATATTTGACGAGTTATATTTTTATAGAATAGCCATTATATGATCCCACGTTTAGCAAACACACCACAACTGACAGAAACCGTACAAGCCTTTCTTAACGAGCTTGTGGAACAACATTTTTCAGGCGATATTGCATCAAGTTATGCCGACCGTCTTTCGCTTGCAACGGATAACAGCGTTTATCAGCAAATACCACAAGCGATTTTATTCCCAAAATCAGTAGCTGATGTGGTTATTTTAACCAAATTAGCTCAAAAAACTCCGTTTCAAGCATTAACATTTACCCCAAGAGGTGGTGGAACGGGGACAAATGGGCAATCACTCAACAACAATATCATTGTTGATCTCTCTCGCCATATGAAACAGATCTTAGAGCTTAACGTAGAAGAGCGTTGGGTTCGAGTACAAGCAGGCGTGGTTAAAGACCAACTGAACCAATACTTAAAGCCCTATGGTTTATTCTTTTCCCCAGAATTATCGACCAGTAATCGAGCCACATTAGGCGGAATGATTAACACTGATGCTTCAGGGCAAGGTTCATTACAATATGGGAAAACCTCCGATCATATTTTGGCGATCAAATCCGTATTGATGAACGGGGAAATTTTAGACACACAAGCGGTGAGATCTGACAACTTTTCTGCAAATCTTGCCGAATTACCTTTATCTGAAAATGGTAAAAAGATTCATCAAGAAATTTTCCAACGCTGCAAAACCCTACGTCCAGTCGTTTTAAAAGAATTACCACAGTTAAACCGTTTTTTAACAGGCTATGATTTAAAAAATGTATTTAATGATGACGAATCTGAATTTAATTTAACTCGTATTCTTACAGGTTCGGAAGGCTCTCTAGCCTTTATTTGCGAAGCTAAACTCAATTTATTACCCATTCCCAAATATCGTACACTGATCAATATCAAATATAATTCTTTTGATGCGGCATTACGTTCTGCCCCTTTTATGCTACAAGCTAAAGCATTGTCAGTAGAAACCGTTGATTCCAAAGTATTAAACTTAGCCAAGCAAGATATTGTATGGCACTCCGTTTCGGATCTTTTAACTGAAGATGAACAGAACCCAATTTTAGGGATCAACATTGTAGAATATGCGTCAAACGATCAGGATCTTAATGAACAACTTGTCGCCGATCTTTGTCATTCGCTCGATCAAAAAATTACCAATAATGAAAGCGGTCTGATTGGCTACCAAATTTGCAAAGAAGTCGATTCGATTGAGAAAATTTACGCAATGCGTAAAAAAGCAGTAGGATTGCTCGGTAATGCAAAAGGTTGGGCAAAACCTATCGCTTTTGTGGAAGATACCTGCGTTCCCCCTGAAAATTTAGCCGATTATATTGTTGAATTTCGCCAATTACTCGATGAAAACGGTTTGGAATATGGAATGTTCGGACACGTTGATGCGGGTGTCCTTCACGTTCGTCCTGCCCTTGATTTATGCGATAAAGCACAGGTGCAAAAATTCAAACAGATTTCGGATAAAGTGGTTGAACTCACTGCCAAATACGGTGGTTTAATTTGGGGAGAACACGGAAAAGGTATGCGTTCTGCCTATGGCGAACGGTTTTTTGGAGAAACTTTATGGCAGGAGCTACGCTATATTAAGCAACTGTTTGATCCACAAAATCGCTTAAACCCAGGTAAAATTTGTACGCCATTACATCGCCAAGATGAGCTTTACCCAATTGACTCACAAATGCGTGCTGATTTTGATCGCCAAATCCCAATTCAAGTGCGTGAAAATTTTAAAGGTGCGATGAATTGTAATGGTAATGGGCTATGTTTTAATTTTGATGTACACAGCACAATGTGTCCTTCAATGAAAATCTCTGGTAATCGCCTTTTTTCACCAAAAGGGCGTGCCGCACTGGTTCGTGAGTGGTTGCGTTTATTGGCAGAGAAAAATGTTTCCCCTGACGATATTATTTTCAAGCCACATAAAAATGGTAGAAAATTGGTCGATTTTGCGAAAAAACTACGCAATCAATGGTATAAAAAGCAAGAGTATGATTTCTCTCACGAAGTGAAAGCAGCGATGGATACTTGCCTAGCCTGTAAAGCCTGTGCTAGCCAATGCCCGATCAAAATTGATGTGCCGACTTTCCGAACCCAATTTAATGATCTTTACCATAGTCGTTATTTCCGCCCAATGAAAGATTATGTGGTCTCCAATTTAGAACGTGTCGCTCCGTTAATGGCAAAACAACCTGCTTTCTTTAATTTCTTCAGTGCGAATAAATGGGCGGAAAATATCGCGAGTAAAACCATTGGAATGGTTGATTTGCCTGCGCTTTCTGTACCCAATTTACAGCAACAGCTCAACCAAATTGGCTATCAAGCTGAAAGTTTAGAAAGCCTTGAGCAACAAATCACAAGCGGTCAGATCGGACAAGAAATTTACCAATATCTATTTGTGGTACAAGATCCTTTCACTTCTTATTATGACGCTAAAGTTGTGGCAGATTTTGTTCATCTGTGCCAAAAAATCGGTTTTAAACCGATTGTATTGCCATTTAAACCGACAGGAAAAGCACAGCACGTTAAAGGCTTTTTACATCAATTTGCTAAAACAGCCAAAAACCAAGCGGATTTCCTGACTCGTTTAGCGAAGTTAGGTATCCCAATGGTTGGGGTGGATCCTGCATTAACGTTAATTTATCGTGAAGAATATCGAGATATTTTGAAGGAAGAGTGTGGCGAGTTTAAGGTACAACTTGCACACGAATGGCTACTCAGCCAGCTCAAACAAGGGCATTTGCATACCTGCAAAAAATCAGCCGAAACAGACCGCTTGCAATGGCATTTGTTTAGTCATTGTACAGAATCAACTGCTTTGCCTAATAGCACAAAAGAGTGGCAACAAATTTTTGCCCATTTTGGGGAACGCTTAGTGGGTGAGAATACAGGCTGTTGTGGAATGGCTGGAACATTTGGGCACGAAACGAAACATATTTCGATGTCAAAAGCGATTTATGCACAATCGTGGCAGAAAAAACTCAATGGCAAAGATCTTGATCGCTGTTTAGCCACAGGTTATTCCTGCCGTAGCCAAGTAAAACGAATGGAACATCGGGTCTTAAAGCACCCTGTTCAGGCATTATTGAGTATCTTATAAGGCAAGCCAATGATTTGGAAAAAAACACTCTCGCTTTCGCAACTTAATCAACTTTGCCAAAATTGTGCCGTATCACATTTGGGTATCGAATTTACTGCACAAGGTGAAAATTGGTTAGAAGCCACGCTAGCGGTTGATCATCGCACCACTCAGCCTTTCGGTTTATTACACGGTGGCATAAGTGCCACCCTCGCTGAAACTGTTGCATCTGCTGCGGCATTACTTTGTTGTGATGAAGATCAATTCCCAGTAGGCACAGAACTCAACATCAGCCACCTTAAAGCAATTAAGCAAGGAAAAGCAACCGCCAAAGCCACTCCACAGCATTTAGGCAAGACACATCAAGTATGGCAAGTAATGATTTATGATGAACAGATGCAGTTATGTGCGGTAGCGAGACTTAGTATAAAATTGCTAAATCAATCACAGAACGCTTTAGTAAGCAAATCTATCAAAAATGAGAAGTAGATCATAAAACAAACAAAAAATTATCCCTTTTTTGTTTAAATATTGTTACACTCCTTGGTAACATTTATTTAACAAATTTAGGAGAAAGATATGACTGCTTCATCTCAACAAATCATTCATCAAGCCGAACAATATGGTGCTCGCAACTATTTACCATTACCTATCGTAATTAGCAAAGCGGAAGGTATTTGGGTGGAAGATCCTGAAGGTAAACGTTATTTAGATATGTTAAGTGCCTACTCTGCGGTCAATCAAGGGCATTGTCACCCTAAAATTGTTAAAGCATTAAAAGACCAAGCGGAACGTGTTACTTTAACTTCTCGTGCTTTTTATAACGATCAGCTTGGGCCTTGGTATGAAAAAATCTGTAAGCTAGGAAAAAAATCAATGGCATTACCGATGAATACAGGGGCAGAAGCGGTGGAAACAGCAATTAAAACTGCACGCCGCTGGGGTTACGATGTAAAAGGTATTGAAAAAGATCGAGCGGAAATTATCGCTTGTGTAGGCAACTTCCACGGTAGAACAATGGCGGCGGTTTCGCTCTCTTCTGATCCTGATTATCAACGTGGTTTTGGTCCGTTATTAGGTGGGATTAAGTTAGTGCCTTATGGTGATTTAGATGCACTGAAAAATGCGATCACACCAAATACGGCGGCATTCTTAGTTGAACCAATTCAAGGGGAAGCAGGTATTTTAATTCCACCACAAGGTTTCTTAAAACAAGCTTACGAATTATGTAAAGAAAACAATGTACTGTTTATTGCTGATGAAATTCAAGCAGGCTTAGGTAGAACAGGGAAATTATTTGCTTGCGAGTGGGAAGGTTTTGAGCCAGATATGTATATTTTAGGTAAAGCACTGGGCGGCGGTGTATTCCCAATTTCTTGTGTGTTAGCCGATAAAGAAATTTTAGGGGTCTTTAACCCAGGTTCTCACGGTTCAACTTTTGGCGGAAACCCACTAGCCTGTGCGGTATCGCTTGCGGCTCTTGATGTTTTGGTGGAAGAGAACTTAGCGGAACGCTCTCGTGAGTTAGGCGAATACTTCCTAAATGAATTGAAAAAAATTGAGTATTCGAAAATTAAAGAAGTGCGTGGACGTGGTTTATTTATTGGTTTAGAACTAACAGAAGCCGCTCGTCCATATTGTGAAGCCTTGAAAGAAAAAGGGCTATTATGTAAAGAAACTCACGACACTGTTATTCGTTTTGCCCCACCGTTAGTCATTGAGAAAGCGGATTTAGATTGGGCGTTAGAACGTATTCGTGAAGTGCTAAAATAAGGGCTGATCTTGCAAAAAAATTAAAAAATCTGACCGCTTCCCAAGGAGGAAATATGGCAAACACAACAGAACAACAAAACATTCGGATCCCGTTTTTTTATGCCTTTTTGCCTGTATTGGTAATGGTATCGGTAATGGCGGTTGCGATTATCAAATTTGAAGCATCGCCACATATTCCGCTGTTAATTGGGGCTATTACCGCCAGTATCATTGCTCTTGCCTTTGGTTATCGTTGGGATACTATCGAAAAAGGGATCTATCGTGGCATCAAAATGGCACTGCCTGCGATAGTGATCATTATTATGATCGGCTTAACCATTGGGGCTTGGCTTGGTGGCGGTATTGTTGCAACAATGATCTACTATGGTTTAAAACTGATCTCTCCTTCGCTGTTTTTATTTACCATCTGTATTATCTGTGCGATTGTTACTTTAGCTATTGGGAGTTCTTGGTCCACAATGGGAACGATTGGTGTGGCAGCAATGGGAATTGGATTAAGCATTGGCATTCCTGCACCAATGGTGGCAGGTGCGGTGATTTCAGGAGCGTATTTCGGCGATAAAATGTCACCGCTTTCTGATACGACCAACCTTGCCGCAGGTATCACAAATACCCCTCTCTTTGACCATATCCGCCATATGCTTGTAACCACCGTACCTGCTTTCTTGATTGCATTAGCGGTTTATTTCTATCTAGGTTTACAATTTAGTGCAGAGAACTTGGATTTAGCCAAAATCACTGATGTAATGCAAGCAATGGAAAAACATTTTGTGATTTCGCCTTGGTTATTATTAGTGCCTTTGATGGTTGTAGTATTAGTGGCGAAGAAAGTCCCTGCATTACCTGCACTTACTGCAGGCATTCTGCTTGGCTGGTTATGTCATATCTTTGTTCAAGGTGGTGAAGTCGGCGTTGCGGTTAAGACTTTGCACGATGGGTTCAAAATTGAGAGTGGTCACGAGATGATCGACACGCTTTTTAATCGTGGTGGTATTGAATCTATGATGTACACCATTTCATTAACCATTGTAGCAATGACATTCGGTGGGATTGCGGAACAGACGGGAATGCTACGTTCCGTTGTTGAAACGATTTTGAATTTTGCTAAAAAGGCATCGAGTGTCATTATTGCGACCATCGTTTCTGCAATAGTTACTAACGTAACAACGTCAGAGCAATATATTTCAATTTTATTACCTGGTCGTATGTATGTAAAAGCCTACCAAGATAAAGGCTTGAGTTCAAAAAATCTCTCTCGAGCTTTAGAAGATGGAGGTACGGTTACATCGGTATTAGTCCCTTGGAATACTTGTGGTGTTTATGCGTTCTCAATGTTACAAGTCAGTGCTTTTGAATATGCTCCGTATGCGGTAATGAACTATATGATCCCAATTATTGCGGTGATTCTTGCTAGCTTAAATATTCGTATTGAATACCTAACGCCAGAAGAAAAAGCCGCTTTAGCGGATAAAGCCTAGCCTGCGATTAGACTAAAAGCGGTGCGATTTGTTAAATTTTTTGCAAATCGTACCGCTTTGTCTTATTGATAGACTAACCTAGCTATTTTTTATGCTATAATCCGCCCCTTTTTATTATTGAATAAATTATATATGGAACAAAATCTCGTTAATTTCCTCACTCATACACTAGAAGGCTTAAAAGCAGAAGACATCCAAGCCATTGATGTGAAAGGAAAATCATCAATTACTGACACAATGATTTTATGTACTGGTACATCAAGCCGTCACGTCGCATCAACGGCAGATAACTTAATTGCTGAAAGTAAAAAAGCTGGCTTAGATGTCTTTGCTCACGAAGGCAAAGCAGTAGCAGATTGGATTGTGATCGATTTCGGACAAGCGATTGTCCATATTTTGCAACGTGAAAGTCGCGAAATGTATCAATTAGAAAAACTCTGGGCATAATGAAAATCCAATTAATTGCAGTCGGAACAAAAATGCCTGATTGGGTGACAAAAGGCTTTGAGGAATATCAACGCCGTTTCCCAAAAGATTTCCCTTTTGAGCTGATCGAAATTCCTGCGGGTAAGCGGGGAAAAAACGCAGATATAAAGCGTATCCTAGAGCAAGAAGGCAAAGCAATGCTAGCGGCAGCTGGGCGAAATCGAGTGGTAACACTTGATATTCCAGGGAAACCTTGGACGACAGAGCAACTCGCTCAACAATTTGAAGCGTGGAAAAATGATGGGCGTGATGTCTGCTTATTGATTGGTGGCCCTGAAGGGCTTTCCCCTGAATGTAAAGCGGCGGCTGAACAGAGTTGGTCTCTTTCGCCTTTAACCTTACCACATCCATTGGTAAGAATTGTTGTTGCAGAGAGTTTATACCGAGCGTGGTCTTTAACGGCAAACCACCCTTATCATCGAGAGTAGTACGAGAATATAGATGTTTGGTAAATTAAGTAAATTCAGCTCACCAAAACAGCGAGAGAAAATTCGTAACGGACAAGCAGAGAAAAATCTGTTTGTCCGTCGTGCTTTGATCGCATTTTTAGGTGTATTGGGTTTAACAGGCGTATTGCTAACTAATTTATATCATTTACAAGTGCGTGATTATGACACTTACCAAACTCGTTCAAATGGCAACCGCATTAAATTATTGCCTATTCCACCTGTTAGAGGTTTGATTTATGACCGAAACGGCAAAGTATTGGCAGAAAATCTGACATTCTTTGGGCTATATATCGTGCCTGAGAAAGTGAATAACTTGGACGAAACCCTTATCGAACTTAAAACGATTGTCGGTTTAACCGATGAGGATATTGAGAATTTTCGTAAAGAGCGTGCAAGATCTTCCCGCTATACTCCAATATTACTTAAACCTAATTTAACCGAAGAACAAATTGCTCGTTTTTCAGTAAATCAATATCGCTTTCCAAGCCTTGACGTACAACCTTACTTTAAACGAACTTACCCTTATGGTGATGTGCTTACACATATCCTAGGCTATGTCGCTAAAATCAACGATAAAGACAAGCAACGTTTACAAGACGAAGGGAAATTCGGTAACTATGCGGGTTCTCACGATATTGGTAAATTGGGGATTGAAAAGTTTTATGAAGAACAGCTACACGGGCAAACAGGTTTTGAAGAAGTTGAAATCAATAACCGTGGCAAAGTTATCCGCAAATTGCGTGATCAACCTGCAGTGGCAGGTAGCAGTATTCGTCTAACGCTTGATGTGGAATTGCAACAATATGTTTCATCGTTAATCGGTAATGAGAAAGGAGCGATTGTGGTGCTCGATCCGAAAGATAGCAGTATCTTAGCGATGGTAACGAACCCAAGTTATGATAACAATCTCTTTGTTGATGGTATTTCAGGCAGAGATTATAAGAAGTTATTAGATGATGAGGATCGCCCACTTTACAGCCGAGCAACACAAGGCACTTATCCCCCTGCATCAACCATCAAACCATTTATGGCAGTTGCAGGGCTAACCGAAAATAAAATTACCGCAGGCAGTACAGTATTTGACCCAGGTTATTGGATTTTACCTGGCACAACGCAACGTTTTCGTGACTGGAAGCGAAGTGGACACGGTAGAACAGATATAAATAAAGCCATTGTAGAATCCTCGGATACTTACTTTTATCAGCTCGCCTATGATATGGGAATTGATAAAATGTCAGATTGGATGAAACGCTTTGGTTTTGGAGTAAAAACTGGCATTGATTTGGCGGAAGAGTCCACGGGCATTATGCCAAGTAGAGAGTGGAAACAGAAACGCTATAAAAAACAGCCTTGGCTAGCCGCAGATACCATCAATGCTGGAATTGGTCAGGGCTATTGGATTTCCACCCCATTGCAACTTGCTAAAGCAACGGCGGTCTTAATCAACAATGGTAAAGTGAATACGCCCCATTTAATGATGGAAGTGATGTCACGAGAAAATATGCCTTACCAAGATCCACTTTTATACGATGATATTAAAGATGTTCCGCCACGTTTTTGGCAAATTGCTAAATTGGGTATGTATAACGTGTTACACGCAAGTAACGGGACGGGACGGAAAGCATTTGCTGGTGTGCCGTATCGAGCAGCAGGAAAAACAGGAACTGCACAAGTTAAAAGTTTAAAAGGTAAGGATTACGATAAAAATGCAATCGCTAAAAAATATCACGATCACGCATGGTTTATTGGTTATGCACCTTATGAAAATCCGAAAATGGTTGTTTCGATTATTTTAGAAAATGCTGGTGGCGGTGGTAGTACAGCAGCCCCAATGGCACGAAAAATTATGGACTATATGCTACTACGTTCCAATGCCGCAAATACGGAATTGCAAAAAAATGAGCAAAACTCACCGCTTAACCTAGACGGAATAAATAATGAATAAGTTCTTACGTTCTTGCAAAAAATTATTAGCGTTTGATATTTTTCTTCTTGTTGGCTTATTAGCTATTACTGGCTACGGCTTATTGGTTCTGTATAGTGCGAGTGGCGGTAGTGAGAGAATGTTTTTTAATCGTGTCGTTCAGGTCTCTCTCGGAATGGGGTTAATGGTTGTTATGGCACTCTTTCCACCTCGTTTTTATGAGCGAGTTTCACCTTATTTATATGCGGTCTGTATTGTTTTACTGATTTTGGTTGATGTTGCAGGGGAAACCAGTAAAGGAGCACAACGCTGGTTAAATTTAGGTTTTGTCCGTTTTCAGCCTTCGGAAATTGCTAAATTATCCGTTCCGTTAATGGTCGCAACTTACTTGGGCAATCGCTCACTGCCACCTAATTTTAGAGACACTTTTATTGCTCTAGGGTTAATTATTGTGCCAACGATCTTAGTAGCTCTTCAACCAGATTTGGGAACTTCTATTCTCGTTTGTGCCGCAGGAGTATTTGTGTTGTTTCTTGCAGGGTTAAGTTGGAAACTCATTGGTGCTGGTGTTGTCTTTCTTGCTGGGTTTATTCCGATTATGTGGTTCTACTTAATGCACGACTACCAGAAAACCCGAGTAATGACATTGATTGACCCAGAGAAAGACCCTTTAGGAGCAGGCTACCATATTATTCAGTCCAAAATTGCGATTGGTTCTGGTGGGTTAGAAGGAAAAGGTTGGATGGCAGGGACACAATCTCAACTTGAGTTTTTGCCTGAACCACACACCGATTTTATTTTTGCTGTATTAAGTGAAGAGCACGGAATGATTGGCGTGCTGATTTTGTTAGCCATTTATCTCTTTATTATTGCAAGGGGGCTAATGATCGGTGCTAAATCAAGTTCTGCATTTGGACGAATTTTGTCTGGTGGTACTGCATTACTTTTTTTCGTTTACGTTTTTGTAAACATTGGAATGGTAAGTGGAATTTTGCCTGTTGTGGGTGTTCCATTACCACTATTTAGTTATGGCGGAACATCTTACGTTACACTAATGGCTGCGTTTGGGTTAATGATGTCGCTTTATGTACATCGTGAACGTAAAGATACTAACCCTTATAACATACGTTAATAATTATTTAATATATTTGCTTTCTTGCTGTTTTGGAAAGCAAGGGAGAAATTATGCATTTAAGCAAAATAGGTAAATTATTCCTAACAATTACATTATTTTTTGTTTCTTCTTACGGCTTTTCTGCACCAAAGAAAGAAAAAACTAAAGCAATAAAAAAAGAGAAGACTACGTTAGTTAGTAGTGGCATAAAACATAGTAAAGCAAAGGCTCTGACTGCGAAAGCAAAAAAGAAGTCCGTTAAATCGCCGACAAAGAGTGCGAAATCCATAGCCAAAAGCACCAAAAACGAAACTAAAAAACGTTATGGCGTAAAAGGGGCAAATCTAACATATATGAAAGTGAGTAATAAAAAGCTCACTTATCGTGAAAAAGGGAAGAACCACACAACTATCAATAAAGAAGCATCACGCCAATACGGTCAAGTAGGTACGGCTAGTTATTATGGCGGAATGTTCCACGGTAGAAAAACCGCAAGTGGTGAAATTTATAATAAAAATGGTTTTACGGCGGCTCATAAAACATTGGCACTAGGCTCTTATGCGTTAGTAACTAATTTGCGTAATGGACGTAAAGTGATTGTTCGCATCAATGATCGTGGTCCATTTAGCCACAGTCGTGTAATTGATCTCTCAGTAGGTGCGGCTCGTGAAATCGGAATGATACACTCGGGCGTTGCTAAGGTGCGTATTGAAGCGTTGCAAGTCGATAAACAAGGCTACATTTCAGGTAAGGGGGCTCAAGCCTTGTTACAATTAGCCCAAAAAGAGGGGTTACCTTTGAAGATCAAAGGTGAAGGGGATACTTTAGCTATAAAAGCTCAAGAGTAAGTTTTAAAAGTTAATCCAAAGAATGGAAGCAAACTATGTTAAAAAGTAAATTTCTAAAATCAGTCAGTTTATGTGCGGTAGCTTTTTCTAGTATCGCTTATGCTAATAGCGATGTGGATTATGGTATTTCATCTCCACAAATCAATGCTCAAACCTACATTTTGATGGACTATAATTCAGGTGCGGTATTGGCAAGTTTAAACCCAGACCAACGTCAATACCCAGCTAGTCTAACTAAAATGATGACCAGTTATGTTATTGGTGAAGCCTTGAAAACAGGGAAAATCAAAAATAGTGATTTAGTTACCGTTACGGAAAGTTCTTGGGGACAAAAATTCCCAGGCTCTTCAAAAATGTTCTTAAATTTAAATCAGCAAGTTTCTGTTGATGATTTAAATCGCGGTATTATTGTGGTATCAGGTAATGATGCTTGTGTGGCGATTGCTGAGCATTTATCTGGCTCACAACAAGCCTTTATTGATACGATGAATAAATATGTACAGCAATTTGGATTAAAAAACACCCATTTTGCGACCGTCCACGGTTTAGATGACCCAAATCAATATTCATCGGCTCGTGATATGGCAATTATTGGGGCTCACTTAATTCGTGATCTACCCGAAGAGTATAAAATTTACGCTGAAAAAGAGTTTACCTTCAATAAAATCAAACAACCAAACCGTAACGGCTTGTTGTGGGATAAAACAATGAATGTAGATGGAATGAAAACAGGGCATACAGATAAAGCTGGCTATAATCTTGTTGCATCTGCTTACAATAGCAATACCCGTTTGATTTCAGTGGTAATGGGCGTAGAAAGTATTAAAGGACGTGAAATTGAGAGCAAAAAGCTCTTACAATGGGGCTTTGCGAATTTTGAAACCGTTAAGCCATTAGCCGCAGGCCAGACTGTTTCAGAACAGAGCGTATATTATGGTGATTTAAATAAAATTCAGTTAGGAACTTTACAAGATAGCTATATCACTGTGCCAAAAGGTAAAACAGGGGAATTAAAGGCTCGTTATGTGTTGGAGAAGAAAACCCTTGAAGCACCATTAGCGAAAGGTCAAGTGGTTGGGAAAGTGGTATATCAGTTAAATGATAAGGATATTGCGTCAATTGATTTACAAGTGATGCAAGATGTTGCCGAAGCTGGCTTTATTGGCAAAGCGTGGGACTGGGTTGTATTAACAATCAAAGGGTTATTTAACTAATTCCTAGTCAATTATTCCCCCTTGTAATTTTAGAAATTATCCCAATCTTAGCTCGCAAGCGGTGAGATCTTGTAAAAAATTGCAAAATCCCACCGCTTGTATATTTCAATAAGGAACAAAAAATGACAGAAAATAAAACTCTAAATTTATCCGACTTACCACAAGCAAAATTAAAAGACTTACTTGAATTCCCTTGCTCATTCACTTTCAAAGTAGTTGGTGCGAAGCGAGATGGATTAGTTGATGATGTGGTTAGCGAAGTACAGAAAGTGGTAAAAGGGGATTACAACCCAACATTAAAAGAGAGTGGTAAAGGAACTTATCATTCTGTATCAATTACTATTCAAGCAGAGAATATTGAACAGGTTGAAACACTTTATACTGATCTTGCCAAAATTGAAGGCGTGAGAATGGTACTATAATCTTCGCAAGCGGTGAGTTTTAGCAAAAAATTTGCAGAAAACCACCGCTTACTTTCTTCATCACTAAAGAGCGATATACAATGGCAACGACATCTACTCTTATTATTCGTCAGCTTGGTATCCGAGATTACCAAGAAACTTGGCAACAAATGCAACAGTTTACGGATAATCGTACTGAAGATACGCCTGATGAAATTTGGTTAGTTCAACATCCTTCAGTATTTACACAGGGTTCTGCAGGCAAACCTGAGCATTTGCTCAATCCAACTCATATTCCTGTGGTGCAATCGGATCGCGGTGGACAAATTACTTACCACGGTATCGGTCAGCAAATTATGTATGTATTGATTGATATTAAACGCCATAAAGCCAATGGCAATGATTTAAGTGTGCGAGATTTAGTATCAGCCTTGGAACAATCGGTAGTTAAAACCTTAGCTGATTATCATATCGAGGCTTATCCAAAGCCTGATGCTCCAGGTGTATATATTGATGGACGAAAAATTTGCTCACTTGGGTTGCGTATTCGTAAAGGTTGCTCATTTCACGGGTTGGCATTAAACATTAAAATGGATTTAACCCCTTTCCGCCAAATTAACCCTTGTGGCTATGCAGGGCTAGAAATGTGCCAACTGGCTGATTTTGTAAGTGAAGATGAAGCTAATTGTGAGAAAGTTTCGGCAAAATTGGTCAATTACTTTCGTGAAATTCTCGGGTATAATACTCAACAAGTTATTAACAAATAGGAATTATCGATGGGTACACCCTTTAAAATGGAACGTGGCGTAAAATATAGAGATGCCGCTAAAACGTCTATTATTCCCGTAAAAAATATCGATCCAGACCAAGAGCTACTCAAAAAGCCAGAGTGGATGAAAATTAAGTTGCCAGCTAATTCGGCAAAAATTGAAAGTATCAAAAATGGAATGCGTCGTCACGGTTTACATTCAGTTTGTGAAGAAGCATCTTGCCCAAACTTACACGAATGTTTTAACCACGGTACAGCCACCTTTATGATTATGGGGGCAATTTGTACACGTCGTTGCCCATTCTGTGACGTTGCACACGGTAAACCATTGCCATTAGATCAAGATGAACCACGCAAATTAGCTGAAACAATTCAAGATATGCGTTTGAAATATGTGGTAATCACATCAGTGGATCGTGATGATTTACCCGATCGTGGAGCAGGGCATTTTGCCGCTTGTGTGCGTGAGATTCGTGCAATTAACCCAGGGATTAAAATTGAAATTCTTGTGCCAGATTTCCGTGGGCGTATTGAGCAAGCCATTGAAATTCTGAAAGAAAATCCGCCTGATGTATTCAACCATAACCTTGAGAATGTGCCACGTTTATATCGTGAAATTCGTCCAGGAGCTGATTATGAATGGTCGCTTAAATTACTCAAGGAGTTTAAAGCTGTCTTCCCTGATATCCCAACTAAATCGGGTATTATGGTTGGCTTAGGCGAAACGAATGAAGAAATTCTGGAAGTAATGCAAGATCTGCGTTCACACGGGGTAACAATGCTGACACTTGGGCAGTATTTACAGCCAAGTCGCCACCATTTACCTGTGGCTCGTTATGTTCACCCAACAGAATTTGATATGTTCCGTGAAAAAGCAGAACAAATGGGCTTTGAACACGCAGCGTGTGGGCCTTTCGTTCGCTCTTCTTATCACGCTGATTTACAAGCAAGCGGTGGGTTAGTGAAATAACTTTGGTGTAATGGACAAAAATCCCACATTTTTGTCCATTACACCTAAATTATGCAGCTTTGGCTGATTTTACAGGCTTAGTAAAGCGTTTTAGTAACACATAACCTAGTATTGCAGACACTGATGAGCCGATTAAAATACCTAAGCGAGCTAAAGACATAAATTTACCATCAGCTTCTTCACCACCAAATGCTAACCCTGCAAGGAACATCGACATTGTAAAACCGATACCACAGAGAACAGCAATCGCAAAAATCTGTTTTAAATTTACATCATCAGATAATTTTGCAATACCTAATTTAACCGCTAAATAGCTAAAACTAAATACGCCTAAGGTTTTTCCTACAATAAGCCCCAATGCAACCCCTAAGGTTAGGGTTGATGTTAAGCTGTGTAGCCCCATTCCCGATAAAGAAACCCCTGCATTTGAGAATGCGAAAAGTGGCAAAATCACAAAAGAACACCAAGGAGCAAGAATATGTTCTAGATCCATTAACGGTTGCTCGCCCTTTTTCCCTTTTAATGGAATACAGAAACCAATGATAACGCCTGCAAGGGTGGCGTGTACCCCTGATTTTAATACTGATGCCCACAAGATAATCCCAACCACTAAATAGGCACATAAAGCGGTTACTTTTAAGCGATTCATTGCAATTAATATAGCAATAGCAATAGCTGCGGAGACTAATGCTGTCGTACTTAACTCGTGAGAAAAGAAAATTGCAATTACCACAATCGCACCAAGGTCATCAATAATAGCAAGTGCCAATAAGAATATTTTTAGCCCAAAAGGCACTCGTTTTCCGAGTAGAGCAAGTACGCCCACAGCAAAGGCAATATCTGTCGCCATTGGAATTGCCCAGCCTGATTGGTGTTCTGGGTAAGATAAATTAAATAAGGCATAGATAAGTGCTGGCACAACCATTCCGCCAACAGCTCCAATTGCAGGGAAAATGGCTTTCTGGTAGCTAGAAAGTGCCCCGACAAGCATTTCTCGTTTCACTTCTAAGCCAACAAGAATAAAAAATACCGCCATAAAACCATCATTGACCCACATTAGTAAGGGTTTATGAATGCTAAATAAACCAATTTGAATACTCACAGGCATTTCAAGAAAGTCAAAATAAAGTTCTCTTAATGGTGAATTGGCAAAAATCATCGCAAAGGTTGCAAAAATCAATAATAAAATGCCCCCTGCCGACTCCATTTTCAGAAATTGCTTAATCTGCTGAATCATATTTCCCCCTAAAATAAAATCACATCCAATGAGAATAATCTTTTAACAAAATAGCCCTAAGAAATCAAGGGTAAATCAATTGCAAAAAATATGCTGAATTTAACCGCTTGCTGATACAATAACGGCTTCAATTTAAGGTTAAAAAGGGAATGTTATGTCACAAGAATGGTTCTATTGGGCATTAGCTTCAGCAATTTTTGCTTCGCTTACTGCGATTTTTGCGAAAGTCGGTTTACAGGGAATTGATTCTGATTTTGCTACTTTCATTCGCACCATTGTGATTTTAATCGCTCTCTGTGCTTTCCTTACTTATAGCGGAAAATGGCAACCTTTTGGGCAATTGACTAGCAAAAATTGGACATTTTTAATGCTATCAGGCTTGGCAACAGGGGCATCTTGGGTCGCTTATTTTAAAGCTTTGCAACTAGGCTCAGCATCACAAGTAGCCCCTATTGATAAATTGAGTATCTTATTTGTTACGCTATTTGCGGTACTCTTTTTAGGAGAAAGACCAACAGGGCAAGAATGGACAGGAATTGGTTTAATCGTACTTGGTGTACTATTTTTAGCAATTAAACGCTAACTAACGGATGAATTACCTTGATCTTTACTTTCTTTATCGGTAGAATTCGCACTCTATTTTTCGTAATCCTTATTTGGCATATAGCCAATATTATTTAATTTATTAGGTAGATAGCAAATGAAGCGTACATTTCAACCATCAGTATTAAAACGTGCTCGTACTCACGGTTTCCGTGCTCGTATGGCAACTAAAAACGGTCGTCAAGTATTAGCACGTCGTCGTGCTAAAGGTCGTAAGAGCTTATCTGCGTAATAGCAGTAAGCATAAGCCCAAACACTTAGTTTAAAAATGGCTAGTGTGAAGCTAACATTTTCTCGGGAGCTACGTCTGTTAGCTCCCGTTCAATTTAAAGCTGTTTTTGAACAGCCTTTTCGTGCAAGCACTCCACAATTAACTCTTCTTGCAAGAGAAAACTCCCTTGAAAACCCACGCTTAGGTTTAACTGTTGCCAAAAAACATTTAAAACGAGCCCACGATCGCAATCGAATTAAACGTATTGTGCGAGAAAGTTTTCGCCTAAAACAGCAACAGCTACCTTGTTATGATTTTGTTTTTGTCGCTAAAGCAGGCATTGGCAAATTAAGTAACACAGAATTATTCGAGATTTTGGAAAAACTATGGCAACGCCACATTCGTCTCGCCCAACAAACCAAACAAAACCAAGCTTAATTGCTTATGTATTGCTTGGATTGGTACATTTTTATCGTTACGTTATTAGCCCATTGCTAGGCCCCCGTTGCCGATTTTACCCTACTTGCTCACAATATGCGTTAGATGCAATTCGTATTCACGGTGCAATAAAAGGCAGTTGGCTTACCGCAAAACGCCTTAGCCGTTGCCATCCATTAAGTGAAGGGGGTGATGATCCTGTTCCCCCAAAATGTCATTGTGATAAAAAGTCTTAATCCATCGTAACTACAATAGACACAAGCCCCTTGATGCACAAATATCCTTATTAACCGACTTATTACTCATTTCCTTTCTCGACTCTTTTTAATCATAACTCATTGATGAATAATGATATTTTGTTTTCTTTATAACTTATTCCAAAAAAATCTTGAAATTTTTGTAAGAACCTAGAAAGCACTCCGTCTAATTTTGCAAAGAATAAATAAAAGGAGACAACAATGCTAACAAAAGCAACACCGACAGCGTGTCAGGTTAAATGCTTGTCAGCAACAGGATTAGGTTTATTAGGGCTCCGCCTATTTTTAGCCTATGAATTTTTAGAAGCTGGCATTGAAAAATGGAATGGAGAAAATTGGTTTGGCTCAATTCAAGATCAGTTTCCATTTCCGTTTCATCTTTTACCTGCTGATTTTAACTGGGTGGTTGCAATGGGAAGTGAATTACTCTTTCCTGTATTGCTTGCATTCGGTTTATTCACACGATTTAGTGCATTAAGTTTAGCTGTTTTAACGTTGGTTGCTTGGTATGCGGTTCACGCAGGGCTAGGGTATAACGTATGTAATAGCGGTTTTAAAATGCCACTGATTTACTTGATAACGCTATTACCGCTCTTAATGCAGGGAGCAGGGTTCTTTTCTGTGGATTATTTCTTACAGAAAAAACATTCAACTTATAACTGGTTGAAATTTCTTTAATTTTATAAAAAAACTAATAGGAGCTTAAAATGAAAAAAGTAACAACATTAACCGCATTAGCAGGTGCATTAGCAATGGCAGTTTCAGCTCAAGTGAGTGCAGAAACCAAGTCAATGGACAAAATGGCTACTGATAATTGTATGGAAATGAAAGATGGCAAATGCGTAAAAATGAAAGCCGCAGAAGGTAAATGTGGTGAAGGCAAATGTGGTGGCAATGATATGAAAGCTGACCCGAAAATGAAAGCGGCTGAAGGTAAATGCGGTGAAGGCAAATGTGGTGGACACGATAAAAAAGCTGATCCAAAAATGAAAGCGGCTGAAGGTAAATGCGGCGAAGGTAAATGTGGTGGTTCAAAGTAAACCATAACGCTACACAATAAGCGGGTAGATTTGTTATTTTTTCTGCAAATCAACCCGCTTAATTAACAGGAGAAAATAATGTTAGTTGGAGCAGGTTTAGGTTATCGACGTGATTTAGCGGAAGATTTTTTAAAGCTACCCGATAACCGTACAATTCAGTTTATGGAAGTTGCCCCTGAGAATTGGCTAAAAATGGGCGGATTAGCACGTTATCAATTTGACCAAGTTGCAGAACGAATCCCCCTTGCTGTTCACGGCTTATCTTTGTCTTTAGGTGGACAAGCCCCTTTAGACCGAGAGCTATTGCAAGGAATCAAAACCTTAATGACGCAATACAACGCACATTTTTTCTCCGAGCATTTAAGCTATTGTGAATGTGAAGGGCATTTGTACGATTTATTGCCGATGCCATTTACTGATGAAGCGGTAAAGCATACAGCCCAACGCATTCGTGATGTACAAGATTTTTTAGGCTGTCGCATCTCGCTAGAAAATACGTCCTACTATTTACATTCACCAACTAGCACAATGAATGAAGTGGAATTTTTAAATGCAATTGCTCAGGAAGCTGATTGTGGCATTCACTTAGATGTCAATAACATTTATGTAAATGGCGTTAATCACAATTTGCTCGATCCTTATCTGTTTATTGATAATGTCGATGTGAGCCGAGTAAATTACATTCATATTGCAGGACACGATGAAGATCATTCGGCAACCACGCCTATCAATGAAAGTGGCGAATCGTTTAATAAAGTCAAAGGAGAATTTCGCCATCTACCCGAATTATTGATCGATACTCACGGTGAAGCGGTAAAAGGAACGGTTTGGGATCTGCTGGATTATACTTATCAGCGTTTACCGCATATTCCGCCAACATTATTGGAACGTGATTTTAATTTTCCACCCTTTTCAGAATTATGTGCTGAAGTACAGCATATCGCCACATTACAGAAAAAATATGCAAAATAACGAAAAAGGGGAAAGCGAATGAACACAAAAAATATCACAAATAGCCATAATCAACTTGTTGAAACTCAACAAGCCCTTGCCAATGCCATTCGGCAAGGTATATCGGCAGAGCATTCGTACGATCCCACTCGTTTAGCTGTTTACGCTCGTTTAGTCAGAAATAATACCTTAGGGTTTATCGATCGTTGCTATGTAGAAGTGCCGAAGCATCTTGAAAGTTCACAATGGGCAGAAAGCAAAGAAACCTTTATTCGAGAAGGGAAAGCCCATTCGCCTTATTTCCAAGATATCGCAGGGGAATTTCTCATTTTTTGCCAACAACGAGAGTTATTTACGCCCGCCATTCTTGAGCTAATGGATTTTGAATATACACAGCTATTGGCTGAAGTGTCTCAAGAAAATGTACCGTCATCATTTGAGTGGGACGAACAAACAGAAATGAAATTATCAGGTTGTGCTTTTTTACGCAGTTATGAGAGCGATTTTATTAGCTCACAATTTGCTGAATTGGCATCTCAAGCTACTCAACTGATTGTGTGGCGAGACAGTGAATTTGGTGTTTATTTTCAAACGTTAAACCAACTGGATTTCTGGTTACTCACTTATTTGAGCGAGCAAAGTGCATCATTAGCAAATATTTTGCAAGAGCTTGAAACACTAACCGCAAATAGTGCCGAATTAAAACCGCTCTTACAACAAACTTGGATGACTTGGATTGCGAGAGAGGCGGTTATTCCAAGCAATTAAACTTGTAAAAAAATTCCACTATCAAACCGCTTTTACAAGTGCTAGCTTGCCTGCAAACCGTTGGGTTAAAAGCATTTGAAAGGTTTCAACTTGTGTTGGATTGATAGCGAGCGTTAGCTCAATTTTATCGCTGAATTGTTGTTCTTCAATAACAATGTCCCACTCATCAATGAGATGTTGCAAGCTGTTAAATTGATCATATTCGCATTGTAAGCGGTAAGATTGGCGTAAAACTTTGCGGAATTTTTCCACTTGCAGTAGAGCTTGTTGCACGCCGTTGCCATAGGCTTTTACTAGCCCACCAGTGCCGAGCAAAATCCCGCCATAGTAACGAACGACTACCGCACTGATTTCCCCCAAACCACTTCCAATCAGATAACTGAGCATTGGCTTACCTGCTGTGCCTGATGGTTCACCATCGTCAGAAAAGCCATATTGTTGTGAGTCGTTGGGCGAACCTGCAACACAAGCCCAACAGTGATGACGAGCTTGTGGATGTTGCTGTTTAATCTCCGTCCAAAAGGCTTTTGCTTGTTCTAAACCTTCCGTATGGCGTAGGTAAGTGATAAATTGGCTTTTTTTGATCTCTTCTTCAAAGATAATTTCTGCCTTGGGGATAAAATATTCCATTTTCTGTTTTCGTAAAAAATTTGTAACAAAATTGTGATTTTCTTCATATTTAATGAAGAAATCGTTTGCGTATCATTTAAAAGTCTTGTATATCTGTTACCTGTTATTGTTTTCTAACGATAATCAAATCATAACACAACATATTCTATTCTTTCCTGATAAGAGGATCCATTAGATGAAAAAATTATTAAAACTTTCTTTACTCGCAACACTTGCAACCACTGCAATCTCTGCTCAAGCAGAAGAGAAATTTATTACTATTGGTACAGGTGGTCAAACAGGTGTTTATTACGTTGTTGGTCAGTCTATTTGTCAATTAGTAAACCGCGATACTGCAAAAACACAAGTAAAATGTAATGCCCCTTCAACAGGTGGTTCAGTGGCTAACTTAAACTCAATTGCGGCTAAACAAATGGATATGGGGATTGCACAATCTGACTGGCAATTCCACGCTTACAACGGTTCAAGCTCTTTTGAAGGGAAGAAAAACGATAAATTGCGTGCTATTTTCTCTATTCACCCAGAGCCGTTTACCGTAATGGCTCGTACCGATGCCAAAATTGCGTCTTTTGATGATTTAAAAGGTAAACGTGTAAATGTGGGCGACCCTGGTTCAGGTACTCGTGCGACAATGAATGTGATTTTAAATGCAAAAGGTTGGACAGACAAAGAATTTAAAGTTGCGTCTGAATTAAAACCATCTGAAATGGCATCAGTAATGTGTGATAACAACTTAGATGCAATCACTTATAACGTTGGTCACCCAAATGGTGCATTAAAAGAAGCCGCAGCATCTTGTGATGCTCACTTAGTCCCAGTGACAGGCGAAGCAATTGATAAATTAGTTGCTGAAAACTCTTACTATGCAAAAGCAACTATTCCAGGTGGGTTATATAAAGGTACGGATAACCCTGTGGAAAGTTTCGGGGTATATGCGACTTTAGTAACTTCTACTGATGTTGAAGCAGATAAAGTTTATGCGGTAGTGAAAGCGGTATTTGATAACTTTGACCGTTTCAAACGTTTACACCCAGCATTCGAGAACTTAAAAGCAGAAGATATGGTGAAAAATGCGTTATCTGCACCATTACACGAAGGAGCAGAACGTTACTATAAAGAAAAAGGTTGGATTAAATAATTTTAGCCCTTTTATTTTTACAGGCAGGTCAGTTCCTGCCTTTTTCGGTTCAACATCACAAGCGGTTAGTTGCGTATAAAATTTTGCAAAATTTTTAAACTAACAGACCGCTTGTTTTCTCATTTTAGGAATATTTTATTTATGTCCGCACAAGAAAAGACCGCCAGTTACGATGATCTACAAGATATGGTTGCATCGAACGATTCAGGTGGGCGTAATCCTGCTGGATTAACCAAAAAGATTATCGTCGCAACGGCAATTTTATGGTCGTTATTCCAACTCTATTACACTTCACCGTTCCCATTCTGGTTACAAGAAGTGATTCGCAACTGGGGATTTGACCTCAATGTGGTAATTGATGACACCAAAGCTCGTTCAATTCACCTTGCCTTTGCAATGTTTTTAGCTTATCTCTCTTTCCCTGCGTTTGCCACTTCACCTAAACATCGAGTACCTTATCAAGACTGGCTATTTGCAACCTTAGGAGCATTTCTAGCTGCTTACTATATTTTCTTTTATGAAGGCTTAGTCACTCGCTTTGGGGCACCGAATATACAGGATATTATTGCAGGCTGTTTAGGGATTTTGCTGTTATTAGAAGCTTGTCGCCGTAGCCTTGGTTTGCCGTTGGTGATTATTGCCGTAGTCTTCCTACTTTATAACTATCTCGGGCAGTTCTTACCAACCAGTTGGATTATCAGCCACCGCTCAGGCTCACTTTCTCAAATTATTAACCAGCAGTGGATCACAACTGAAGGGGTATTTGGTGTCGCACTTGGTGTTTCAACAAAATATGTGTTCTTATTTGTGTTATTCGGTGCATTGCTAGACAAAGCTGGTGCGGGTAACTACTTTATTAAAACCGCTTTCGCTTACTTAGGGCATTTAAGTGGTGGGCCAGGTAAAGCTGCAGTGGTTTCTTCTGCTTTAACAGGGTTGGTCTCTGGCTCTTCGATTGCCAACGTAGTTACTACGGGGACATTTACCATTCCAATGATGAAACGTGTCGGCTTGAGTGCTGAAAAAGCAGGAGCTGTTGAAGTTGCATCATCAGTGAATGGTCAGATTATGCCACCTGTAATGGGGGCTGCAGCGTTTTTAATGATTGAGTACGTTAATATGCCATATAGCCAGTTAATTACTCACGCATTCTTACCTGCTCTGATTTCTTATATTGCCCTTGTCTATATTGTGCATTTAGAAGCTCAAAAAATGGGATTAAAAGGATTAGAGCGAGTTGAGCCAATTAGCCCTATTCTTGTTACCCTACTAAAAGTTGTAAGCTATATCTTAGCAGTTGTCGCTTTAGCAAGTGCTGTTTACTATGGCTTAGGTTGGATCAAAACCGTTACACCTGATTTTGCATTCTTAATTGTCTGTGTATTATTAGCAGTGGCATACCTCGCGTTAATTAAGCGTGTGGCAAGTTTCCCTGATTTAGAAATGGACGATCCGAATTCACAAGTTGCAAAATTACCATATCGCAAACCAACAGTGAATGCAGGATTACATTACCTTCTTCCTGTTGTTGTGTTAATGTGGTGTTTAATGGTTGAGCAAATGTCACCAGGGCTATCTGCCTTCTGGGGAACGGCTGCTCTTTCTGTTATTTTAGTCACTCAACGCCCACTATTAAGTTTCTTCCGTCAAGATCAGGGCAATAAAACTGCATTGTTCAAACAAGGTGTACAAGAACTGGTAGATGGTTTAGAGTCTGGTGCTCGCAATATGATCGGCATTGGTATTGCAACCGCAACCGCAGGTATTATTGTGGGTGCAGTGTCATTAACAGGTTTTGGCGTACAACTTTCGGGCATTATTGAAATGCTTTCAATGGGTAACATTTTGTTGATGTTAATCCTTGTGGCAATTTTCAGTTTAATTCTTGGAATGGGCTTACCAACCACCGCAAACTATATTGTCGTATCTTCTTTAATGGCATTAGTTATTGTTGAAGTAGGTAAACAAAATGGTCTAATCGTACCGCTTATTGCTGTTCACCTTTTTGTCTTCTATTTCGGCATTATGGCAGACGTAACCCCACCTGTTGGCTTAGCCTCTTTTGCTGCTGCGGCAATTTCAGGCGGTAGCCCAATCAAAACAGGGGTTCAAGCGTTCTATTACAGTTTAAGAACCGCTATTTTGCCATTCCTATTTATTTTCAATACCGATTTATTGTTAATTGATGTAGGTTGGGCGAAAGGTATTTTGGTCTTCTTGAGTGCGACTATTGGTATCTTGATTTTTACTTCAGCAACAATGAACTATTTCTTAGTGAAAAATAAACTGTGGGAAAGTCTCGTACTTATTTTTGCAGCCTTTGTATTATTCAGACCAGGGTTCTTTATGGAGCATATTTCACCAACTGCTCGCCATATTGAGCCTGCAAAAATGGTTGAAGAAATTGCGAAAACGCCAGTGGGGCAACATTTAACCATTAAAGTGGCGGGTGTAAACCCATACGGCAAACCAATCGAATTTTACTCACAGCTCACTGTACCACAGGGCGATAGTGGTGAAGATCGAATTAAAGCACTTGGTTTAACGTTACTGGATACAGGCGAGAAAATTGAGATTGACGGTAAAGCATCACCGAAAATTATTATTGATAATGTCGAGCTTGAGTCCCCAGCCGCTAAAGTCGGCTTAAATTGGGATCAAACCATTCTTGATGTTGCCTTGCCACAAAGCTCATTACCAAAAGAGTTGATGTTTATTCCTGCATTGTTACTTATTTTAGGTGTTGCGTGGAATCAACGTCGTCGTAAACCTTAACTATAAAACTAAAGCGGTGAGATGATTGGAAAATTTTGCAAGAATCTGACCGCTTATTAAAGGAAATCAATATGTATAATAAACTCTTAATTGCGATTGATTTAAGTGATTTGAAAAGTGCCAAATTTGTCGTAGATACTGCATTAAAAATTACCGCAAATAATCCTGATGCGATTTATCGTGTTGTTACCATTATTGAGCCGATTGATGATAGTTTTATCTCCGCATTCTTACCTAAGAACTTTGATAAATCTGTGATTGAAGAAGCGAATAAAGCCTTACACGAATTTACTCAAACACATTTCCCAGCAGGTTCGAAAGTACAACACATCGTCGCTCACGGTACAATCTATGAAGAAATTAACCGTATTGCTGAAGAGAAATCGGTTGATCTGATTGTGATGTTAGCAAGTAGTAAACCAAAAGCGAAAGGTTTAAGTTCAAATACGGTTAAAGTTGCACGCAATAGCGATAAGCCAATTTTGATTTTGCGTTAGGCAATCAATACAAGCGGTAGGGTTTTAAGGTATTTTTGCAATTTGCAAAATCCTTTCGCTATCTAACCGCTTGTTGTTCAATCAATTTTGTTCAGTACGCCACATTACTCGCTAAAACTAAATCCCCTAATTCTTTTGCGATATGCCACATTAGGACTGGGGGGATGGCATTTCCGATTTGCTTATAAGCCTGAATATCACTGACTGGAAATACAAAGTTATCAGGAAAAGATTGAATACTTGCAGCTTCTTTAGGGGTAAATCTTCGATAGATCTCTTTAGATGGGTCAACCAGTAAAACGGGATCTCTAGAATTTAAGCTTGCTTTGGATAAATGCGAAGTGATTGTTAGGCATTGTCCTTCTAAATCTTGCCACACGCCACGCTTCATATTATTTTTAGCATTTTTCATTCCTTGAACCGCTTTTTCTGAAAAATAATACTTTTGCTCATCAATGGTTAAACTGGGAATTACATTTTTAAGAGCGACCCACTTTTCTGTATACAATTCTGCATTTTCAGAATGCGTTTCGTTAGGAAATTTAAAAGTTAAATTTAAATCTTTTCTTACACCGACAATAAAAATACGTTCACGTTTTTGTGGAATGCCAAAATTAGAAGCAAGCAATAATTTAAATTCAACTTGATAGCCCACACTTTCAAACTCAGTTAAAATTTTCTTCAAAATTTCACCTTTTTGCAAAGTCATTAAACCTTTTACATTTTCACAAATAAAAATTTTTGGTTGTTTTATTTTTAAAATTTTTACTAGTTGTTTATATAAATTAGCTCGTTCATCATTGGTGTCTTTTGTTGGATTAATCGTACTAAATGATTGACAAGGAAATCCACCTAGCAATACATCAAAATCAGATAAATGTTCAATTTCTACATCTTTTATATCCCCACAAATAGCAGGGTGTTTAAAGTTTTGGTTGTATGTTTTAACTGCAAACTTATCAATATCTAAAGCATAATTAATTTCAAATGGTAATTCATTATAATACTTTCCTAAATAATCAAAATCGCCAATAATCCCTAAATCAGATCCACCACAACCACAAAAAAAAGATGCTACTTTTAGTTTTTTCATTTTAATACTCTAAATCAATACCTGCTGAATTAAAATCCATTCTATACATTGTTGGGATAACTTGGATTATATTTTTCTCATTTTTATCAAAAGGATTATTTATCTTTCTTACCACTACCTTGCCAAGAGTAAAATAAACTCGATAAATATTGTAAGCATCACGATATTGCTTAGCGGCTATCCACTCCTTTCTTGTCAAATTAACAGTATCTAGCCAGCTTAAATCTTTTAAGTCTGGCTCTGTAATGCGAGTAGTGGATTTAACTTCGATAAATCTTGCAAATTCAGGATCTTCTTTATTTTCTGCTGCATCCACAGAAAGGATATCATAGCCCAATCCACGTTGTTTACCGACTAGCTGAATTTTATTCACCAGTCTAGGGTGTGTTTTTGCAACACGCTCTTTCTCTAAATTGAAGATAAATTCTTCGCCTTGATCACCTAAAGCAGTAGTGCTAATTTTCTTATCTGCATTTTTCTGCTGAGATTCCTGATAAAACAATGTGGTTGCTAATATCTCAGGATTTTTCACTGCAATTTGTGAGAAATATTCTGACCAATCTGAATACATTTTTAATTTTTGATACTCATTACCTAAATCATAAGAATAGATATCAAAAGACAATGGCTTATCCAATTCTTCAATAAATAATTTTATTACACTTCTTTCGTTGTTATTTAATAAAATGTAATTATTATCCATAATAATCAGGTTTGCTAATTCTAATAAATTTAATTGTTCTCTAATATGTTGAGTATGTCTTGAACCATTACCTAATCTTTTAATTATGCCGTTATTTCTGTCAATTTTTATTACGTTCAATACCGTTCTTGTAGTAATCTCTCCTTGCAATACTTCTTGAGCATTAAGTACATAATAACCAATTTCATCTTTAGTTAATTTTATATTTTCAGTTTGAGCTAGATCTAAAAGGGAAATGATAAAATGAAATGGTTTAAATTTAATTTTGTTTTTCAATCTATCAATTATAGTTTGAATTTTTTGTGTTCCATTTGGAAATTGAAAATTCAAACATAGATTTTTGAAGAAAGCTGGTTGATCATTGTCTTCAAGTAATTTTGCATTGCTATGTCCTTCATAGACCAAGCCATCTTTTTCAAAATACAAACCAAATAATTTTCCTGCAATTTCAGTAATATGGTTTCTAATTGTTTTTTTGTGAGCTTCATTTAATGATAAAAAATCTTTACCATAGATCACATTTGATAATCTATCATTAAAAATTTTATCAAAATCATGTTTTAAACAAGGGCAAATTTCTGCAATCATACTAGCATAAGCAGGTAGTAAATTATCTAATTCTTTTTGCGCTTTACCACGAATAATTGTACATCGATACTGAATGTCAGGATTAAACATAATTTTACTCCATATATTTTAGAATATGCTTTGCAAGTGTTTTTGCCAACATTGGTGGAACTGCATTGCCTACTTGTCTTAATTGACTGGTTTTCGTACCAAGAAAAATAAAATCATCGGGAAATGACTGTATTCTGGCACTTTCTCGTACCGTTGGCACACGATTAAACTGGTAATGAAAATGATGATTGTGTCCCGTATCAATCGTAAAACTTGGTTTTTGGCTATTCAATCTTGTCCACGCAATGTTTACATTTCTTGTTTTTCTGAATTCTTCAGGTAGATCTTTATAATTACCGCCGTCAGGCACTAAAGAAATAATGCTTACGGTTTTTTCGGTATGTTGTGTTATTTGGTGATTAAATAAACCTTTGCTTTTTTCTCGCATTTTATTTTGATAATCACTTGATGCAGAAAGCGGATAATTTCCCCCATCATCTACCGAATAATCAGGCAAATCAGAAATTGCTTCAAAAGCGGTTGTTTTTGTGGTTGTTAATGCAATTGGAAACTCAAAATTGCACGCTTTTTTAAAACCAACAAAAAATGCTCTGCGACGATTTTGTGGTACACCAAAATCCGATGCCATCAGAATTTGAGAATGAACGTAATAGCCCAATTTCTCAAAATCTTGCGTAATTTGCTCTTTAATAATTCCTTTTCCCATTGACATCATATTTGGCACATTTTCCATTAAAAAGGCTTTAGGCTGATAAAATTCCACAAACTCTACAAATGATTTATAAAGCTGGTTTCGTTCATCATCAATCATTCGCTTACCAGCAATGGAAAAGCCTTGGCAAGGAGGACCGCCAATAATTACATCAACGGATTTTAATCCTGTTTTCTCCGCAATTTCTTGAGGTTTTGTCGTAAAAAGATTTTCTACAATACCTTGTGCATTGGTATGTGTTGCATTAAACGTTTTGATGGCATCATTCCACGAGTCTATGCCTAACTTAACATCGAAGCCAGCTTGTATAAAACCCAACGACAAGCCCCCACAGCCACAAAATAAGTCTAAAACGGTTGGTCTATTCATTTTTTATTTTAAATTAGTCAAGATAAAAAGTCGGTAAAGTATAGCAAAAATATACCTTTTTGTTGTGTGAATCAAACTGCTCTAACAATGGACAGGCTAGGTCTGCTTGCCAAACATATAATCCATCCAAATTCTAATTAGCTCTAATTTATTCTTGAAGGAAAATTCTTTATTAATGGACTTAAATGGTTTTTTAGAAACAAATTTGTCTATTACACAAAAAAACTTGTTTACTCACCGCTTGTATTCAATCAATTTACACTTCAAACGGATTAAACAACTTTACGCCTGTACGTATAAAATCAGCCGAATTTCGAGTAACGAGAGTTAAATTATGTTGAATAGCACTGGCGGCAATCCAAGCATCGTTTTCAGGAGCGTGATCAGGAATATGTAATTTGGCACAGATCTCTGCTGTTTTTTCGTCTATTTTAAGGATTTTACTGTGAAATGTCGGTAAAACGACATTATCGAACCAAGTTCTCAAAACAGCACCTTGGCGAAAATCCTTATATTCTTTCGCCAGAATACCTCGTTCAATTTCCATTAGCACAATAGCATTGATAAAAATATCTTGTTCTGAGATTATTGAAAACCACGCAACAAAATTAGGGTTTGCTTTACCTTGTTTGATTTTGCGAACTTCACTGACTACATTTGTATCAAGTAAGTACATTTTTACCCCTAATCTTCTAAATCAATAGGACGGCGTTGCCCACGACTGCGTGGTTGCAATTCAAGCTCAATATCTTCATCATCAATAGGCAATAAAGCATCTAAAGCAGAACGAAATGGTTTTGTCTGTTGTGCTTTTTCATACTCACTATATGTCATTAACACAAATGCGGGTGCTCCACGATTCGTAATGATCACAGGCTCAATCATCGCTGCTTTTTGAGCTTGACTAGAACGTTGATTAAATTCACGACAGGTCATAATTGGCATTTTGTTCTCTCCCTAATATTGTAGTTAAGTAGATACAATATTACTTCTATTGATAAAATAGAGCAAGCATAAAAATTGAACATTATTTAATTGCCTAATTTGTTTCAACGTTAAAGCCATTTTTACGTTACAATAATGTCATTCGACAAAATGACATTTTTATTATCAACGATGAAAAAACTTAACATTATCTTTGCAGGCACGCCTGATTTTGCTGCAACTCATTTACAAGCATTACTTAACTCGCAACATAACGTTATTGCTGTTTATACTCAGCCAGATAAGCCCGCAGGACGTGGAAAAAAATTGCAAGCAAGCCCTGTAAAACAGTTGGCTGAACAGCATAATATTCCTGTTTATCAACCTAAATCTCTGCGTAAAGAAGAGGCTCAAGCAGAGTTACAAGCACTCAATGCCGATGTAATGGTTGTAGTGGCTTACGGGCTTATTTTGCCTGAAGCAGTGCTTAACGCTCCTAAATACGGTTGTTTAAACGTTCACGGTTCACTCCTTCCACGTTGGCGTGGTGCAGCTCCAATTCAGCGTGCTATTTGGGCAGGCGATAACGAAACAGGTATTACCATTATGCAAATGGATATCGGACTGGATACAGGCGATATGCTCTATAAAGTAACAACTCCAATTACACCAACAGAAACATCTGCGACACTTTATGCCAAGCTCGCCGAATTAGCACCGCCTGCACTGATTGAAGTATTAAATGGCTTAGAAAATGGTCAGTTTAGCCCTGAAAAACAACAAGATGAGTTAGCAAACTATGCGGAAAAATTAACAAAAGAAGAAGCAAAACTAGACTGGAATCTTACCGCTTGTCAGTTAGAGCGTAACATTCGAGCTTTCAATCCCGCACCTATTGCTTATTTGACATTAGTGCGAGAAGGCGTGGAAGAACGCATTAAAATTTATCAAGCAAACGTACTTCCACATCAAGCCAAAACAGCAGGAACGATTTTAGCTGTTGATAAAAATGGAATTCAAATTGCCACTCAAGAGGGCGTATTAAATATCACACAGCTACAACCCGCAGGAAAAAAACCGATGTTTATTCAAGACTTTTTAAATGGGCGGAGTGATTGGTTTACTGTTGGAGAGTTACTGGAATAAGAACTCCTTAATTTAACGAATTATTATTAAAAATTAGCAATTCTAAATAACCATAAAAAAATTATAGAAATATTATAAAATTCTGCTAAGATCGGATCGTCAATAAACATAAAGGAGACAAATAAAATGTTTAAACGAACTGCTCTTAGCGTTGCTTTATTAAGTGTTACGGCAGCTGCAAATGCTGATGTCCTTACAACAATAAAACCTTTAGGTTTCATTGCCAGTGCAATTACAGACGGGGTAACTGAAACAAAAGTTCTACTGCCTACCAGTGCATCTCCACACGATTACAGCCTAAAACCTTCAGATGTTGAAAAGCTAAAATCCGCAAATTTAGTGGTTTGGGTTGGCGAAGAAATGGAGGCTTTCTTAGAAAAGAGTGTAGATAATTTATCCAAAGAAAAGGTACTCACCTTGGGAGATGTTGAAGACATTAAACATATCGTAGAGCATGCAAAAGAAGAGAAAGAAGATCATCACGACCACGATCATAAGCACGAACATAAACACGATCATAAACATGAACACAATCACTCTCACGGACATGATCATCACCATGATCATGATGAAGATTGGCATATTTGGCTTTCACCAGTAGCAAGTGAGAAAATTGCGGAGCAGATTGCAATGCGTTTAAGCCAACATATGCCTGAACAAAAAGCTAAAATTGAAGAAAATTTAGCAAGTTTTAAAGTTGCATTAAACGTAAAAAGCACAGAAATTGCTAAACAATTTACGAATGTAAAAGAAAAAGGATACTACACTTTCCATGATGCTTATGGTTATTTTGAAAAAGCCTACGGTTTAAACTCTCTTGGTTCATTTACGATCAATCCGACCATCGCTCCAGGGGCCAAAACGTTAAATACAATCAAGAAAAGTATTGCTAAGAATAAGGCAATTTGTTTATTTGCAGAGCCACAATTTACTCCAAAAGTTATTGAAAGCTTGAGTAAAGGGACATCTGCGAAAGTTGGACAATTAGATCCGCTTGGTGCAAAAGTTGAACTAGGAAAAGATGCTTATCCACAATTCTTACAATCACTTGCGGATCAATTTAGTGAATGTTTAGGTAAATAAACTGTAGAAGATTAAACCTAATCCGACATAGTTTCTCATTTAGGATCTAGTTGTATTTTGGGGTGGCTTTCCATTAAATTAGTTTATATGTTATAGCTACATATTTACCAAGAAGTAAGTAAAGGGATAATATCCCTTGCTTACTTCAACAACGATTTCAAATTTGCTTTCATTTTAGTGAGTTGTTCCGCATAAATCGCTTTATTTTCAAGCTCATCAATTAAGTAATGAATCGTTTCTGATAAAGTCATTCCCATATCAGTGGACTGTTTGGATAGTCTCAGCCAGCTTGCATAGTCTAAATCAATGGATTTCTTGCGTGTCGATTGCTTCTCGGCATTAAAAAAGCGTTTACGTCTTGCACGAATAGATTGACGCATTTTTTTGCGTTGCTCGGAAGTCATTTCAGCCTTAATCCATTGCTCGATTTCTTCTGGTTCTTGTAATGTAGTCAGCAGTTGGACTTTTAATTCGATCAGCGTTTGCTCCGTATGTTTGGTAATGTTTTCGCCTTCTCGATGCTTTTTAAGTAGATATTTCCATTTCCAATTGGCTTCTTGAATTTCTAGTTTCTGATATCTCATTTTGCCTCCGAATACATAGTCGATGAAATTTCCAAAATCAAGCGACTATGTTGTGAAGTATAGCTGAATTCTAGGTATAATGGGGCAAATTTCTATAATGAGGCAATCTTGTGCAGTTCTCTCCGATTAAATGGCAATCACTAAATATTGAATATTCATTTTCAGATAAGTATAGCCCTATCAGTTTTTTTGATTTTCAGAAAAATGCTCAAAATGCAATACAGCAATTTGGCTTAGCTGATACAGGCACTTGTTTAATTCTAAAAACAGAAACACTTCCTGAATTTTTAACAGAGATAAATAGTTTCTTAGCTAAACAGCATATTCAGGTAACGATTAAAAATGAGTTTAATCGTAATAGTTTATTTGGATATTATTTTTATTTAGAGAAAGAAAATCGTATTGAAAATGTAGAAGGGATTTTACAGACGCTAGAGAATGGCGTTTTACTACTCAATATCAATATGCTATTACTTGATCTCACTCAATGGGATAAGTTAAAGCAAGCACTGCTGTTCAAACATTATGAACCCTGTATGGTTAATGCCATCCCTAAAGCACAGCCAACCGTTCAAGCGGAATTTAAACTGATTTTAGTGGGTAGCCGAGATGATATTGCAACACTCTACGCTTATGATAATTCGCTATATCAATTCTGCCAATATGCAGAAATAGAATCTTATCTTACCGTTTTAGAGCCAATACAAATCGAACAATGGGGCAATTATGTGCAAACTTTTACTCAAAAACTATTGAGTAAGCGTTTCTCACATAAAGCACTTAACCAATTACTTCGCCACTATATTCGTGAAAGTGAAAATCAGAAACTCATTTCAATTTCACCTACATTGTTGAAAAAACATATTTTGGCAATCGCGACTTTTTATCCAAACCAAAATGAATTTGCTGATATTCAAGATTATTTAACTACATTAGAACAGCAATCCGCAGTTTTAAATCAATATGTACTACAAGATATTTTAGATAACCAGCTTTATATCGAAACAGAAGATGAAGTTGTTGGACAAATAAATGCACTCTCCGTTGTTGAGTTTGATGGTGTACCTTACGCTTTCGGCGAGCCATTGCGTATTAGCTGTAATATTCAGTATGGCGATGGTGAAATTCAGGATATTGAACGTAAAGTTGAGCTTGGAGGCAACATTCACTCTAAAGGAATAATGATTGCAGAATCCTGTTTAGCAAATTTACTTGAATTTCCAACTCAGTTACCATTTTCTGCCTCTCTTGCATTTGAACAATCTTACGGAGAAGTCGATGGCGATAGCTCATCATTAGCGATCTTCTGCGTCCTCATCAGTGCTTTGACAAAGTTACCTTTACCACAATCTCTGGCAGTAACGGGAGCAATTGACCAATTTGGAAATGTTCTCAGCGTTGGCGGTGTAAACCAAAAAATTGAAGGCTTTTTTAATATTTGCCAAGCTAGAGAATTAACTGGCAAACAAGGCGTGATTATTCCAAGTGTTTGCTTATCTCATTTGAGTTTAAAACCCGAAGTACTCGCTGCAATTAAAGAACAGCGGTTTCATATATGGACGGTAGAAAATGTGTCTGAAGCGATTCAAATTTTACTACAATACGCATTTTATGATGAAGATCTCCCCGAAGACAGTGAGCAATCGTCAATCTATGCTTTAGTTCATCAACAGATTGAAAATAATCAGAGTGAAGGAACAAGCGGTTCGATTCTACAAAAACTTTGCAAAGTATTTTTTAAAGCTCGCTAACTGATCCGACAAGTCAGCTTACAACTGTACGCTATTTTATAACTCTGTTACTATGATGGTATATAAACTGCCTAATATAATAGGCTTCTACCCATCTATTACAGGAAAAAATAATGAACAGTTGTACACCTAACATCAAATCTAGCTATGATTATCAAGATTTACTCGCATCAGGTCGTGGTGAATTATTCGGTGCAGAAGGGCCACAGTTACCTGCACCAACAATGCTAATGATGGATAGAATTACCAAAATGACACAAGATGAAGGCTTATTTGAGAAAGGTTATATTGAAGCGGAATTAGATATTCACCCAGATTTACCTTTCTTTGGTTGCCATTTTATTGGCGATCCTGTGATGCCTGGTTGTTTAGGCTTAGATGCAATGTGGCAACTTGTTGGATTTTATCTCGGTTGGATCGGTGGTAAAGGTAAAGGGCGTGCATTAGGTGTTGGTGAAGTAAAATTCACAGGGCAAATTTTACCAACAGCGAAAAAAGTAATTTATCGCATCAATATGAAACGAGTAATCAACCGTAAATTAGTAATGGGTGTTGCTGATGGCGAAGTAGAAGTAGATGGTAAAGTTATTTATACCGCAACAGATCTTAAAGTAGGCTTATTCCAAGATACTAGCTCATTCTAATTTTTCGATCTCGATCGCAAAATTTGATTAAGCGACTATACAAATTGATATTTTGACTTAATATCTCCCTATCTTTTGGGAGATATTATGTATAGAGCATTCACAATTATTGAATTATTCACTACCCTAGCAATTTCAATTATTGCTATCTATTTTATTTCCCCTATATTTTTCAAAATACAAGATTACTTTATTTTAAACAATCATATTAACCAAATTAGATCATTCTTCTATCAAGTTCAAACACAAGCTTATTATTCTAAACGGAATTATTCATTTACTATTCATTCGGATAAACAAGATTGGTGCATTATTGCATCGGAGAAAGTCGATGATAAAAAGAAATTAAGCTGTGATTGTTTAAACCTTTCTAGCTGTGATATTTCAGGAAATTATTTAATATATAAGCATAAACATTACGGTGTGAATTTTAGAAGTAAAAGTTTATATCCCAAAACATTTATCAATTTAGATGGTAAATCAGGTCGGGTGGAATCAAAATGTTTAGGGGTATCAATTAACAAATTAAGTGAAACATTACATTTTGAACAAAATGGAGTAGTAAATGTTATTCAGAAAAATAAAAGATCGAATTGTAATACGAACTTATAGTGCCTTTACGCTTATTGAAATACTAGTTGTACTCTTTATTGGAACAATTATCTTATTCTCTATTGCTAACTTACTAAATCATTTTTACGTTAATCAATATAGACAAGAGAAATTATTTAACTTACAAAAACAGTCTCATCAAATTATCAATTATTTGCAACAAAACATACAACATCTTGCTTATCAAGGTGATTATCGAGAGCAATCTAATTTTGAGTTATTCTCTGATAATGATCAACATTATTTCTTAAATAAACAGTGCTTTGCTTTTTTCTATGATCTCAATGGTGATGGTTGCATTGGTAATAGAAATAAAAAGCAAAGTTGCATTATAAATCAATTAAATAACACAAAAGAGATGAGTAAAGAATTCTTTGGTTTCAAATTCGAAAATAATATGGTTTATGTATTTGAAGATAAAAATATAGATAGTTGTCATAATAGTGAATGTAAAGATTATTTATTTAATTGTCAAAAAGGAAATTGGCGTAAGATGTCTGATCTAGCTGATTATTTCGTGGAAAAACTTAACTTTAGTTGGAAGAATAAAGATCATTTAATACATATCCACCTTATTACAGCTAATGCTAATGACCCTAAAATAAAATATGAACTTAATAGCTATATTCATATACTAAATGGGAAATAAAATGAGCAGAACATATCCTGCAAGTGCATTATTAACTTCATTACTACTTATTGTGGCTATTTTGGCAGTGATATTTTTATCTCAACAAGATATTCTATATAGAAACTATTATACGCAGAATAGCTATCATCAATACCTTAATCAGAAATATAAATTACTCACTGAATTACAAAAATCTTCAGATGAATTAAACAATGAATGTAATAAATATAAACAAGAAAGGATAACTAAGTACGCTAGTAATATTCAATATCAATACAGTTGTGATTTTAAGAGTATTTTTATTCAACCCAAGCCAACAAAAGATAAATACATTCAAGTAGATAATATTCTTAATTGGCTAGATTTAGAAACATATCAACCTGCTCTACATTATGTTTCTTCTTTAGATGAATTACCTGATAGTAGTGAAAATAATCCACAAATCGTCATAATGGAAAATGATATAGACGAGAGCTTAAAAAAAGATTTCTATGGAATTATTATCACCGATTACTATTTTGATATTAAAGGTAAAAAAATTTATGGCGTACTCTATTCATCTTATGACAACTTTCGTGAAGAACGTAATTTAACTTATAAGCGATCTGTTGTTGATGCCATAGAGAAACAATTCTCCTATTGGCAATATCTCCCAAACTCAAGTAATATATTAGCAAATGACTAAAATAGTAAAAGCAGAAACATTAACAAGCCTACTTATCGCAATTTCTCTCTTTATGATTTTATTTTTAGCTTATGCTAATTGGCAATCGTTGCAAAATAAACAGGCAAATTATCTTTATCAACAGCAACAAGCCTTACAGATTGCAGAAAATCAGCTCAATTTAAAAGCTGTTAATGAACCTTGCGAAAAAATGGTTAAACAAAATAATCTTAATTTTGAAATCAGCTGTTTAGAGCAAAAAATCATTGTTATCTTTCCGCTTGGAAAGGTAGAAATTGGCACTGCGGAGTAGGTAGATCATTCAAAGTGAACAGAGTAAAATAGCTCATCACACAAAAGGAATGGCTATGTTTATTGTTTATCACTCAGATCAATTAGATCTACAAAAAGAACTTCTTATCCGAATTTTACAAGAAGATCCAAATCCCAATCCCTTTGAGCCAGAAACCATTTTGGTACAAAGTCTAGGAATGGCACAATGGTTACAAATTCAAATTTCGGACAAGCTCGGTATTGCTGGAAATATTCACTTTCCTTACCCGACAAGTTTCCTATGGCAGCAGTATCGCTTGCTTTTTCCTGAACTCCCCAAAGAGAATATTTTTGAACGTGATGCAATGATATGGCGTTTAATGCGTTTAATTCCTGACTATTTAGAAGACCCTAATTTTTCACCACTCAAAGCCTATTTAAACCCTTTTGAGCAACTCAAATTGTTTCAACTCGCCAGTAAAATAGCTGATTTATTTGACCAATATTTAGTTTATCGCCCAGATTGGCTGATTGATTGGGAAAAAGGAAATCTCGAAAGCCATTTTACTCAGCTTAAACAGCAGAGTCCTTTTATTTCCAAAGATGAAACTGAAATTTGGCAAAATATTCAATGGCAAAGCCTATTGTGGAATGCGTTAGTTAATGATTTAAAACAGGACAGTGATGAAATTGTTTTTAATACTTCCCATCGTGCCTATTTACAACAACGTTATTTTGAAAAATTAGAGAATTTAACTGAAATAGAAAAACAGAAACTACCTAAACGTATTTTTATTTTTGGTATTTCATCTTTACCATTAACACAAATCAATGTCTTACATAAATTAAGTGAACATTGCCAAATACATCTATTTTTTACTAATCCTAGCCAAATTTTCTGGGCTGATAATCAAGAAGAAAAATTATTAGAAAAGCTGGTATTGAAACATAAATTATCAGCTCAAGAATTAGAGAATTCTATATATCAAGGCAATTATTTACTGAACACTTGGGGAAAACAAGGTAAAGAATTTCTAAATTTATTAGTTGAAAAACAGCATCAAGAAGTCAATTTATTTACACCAATAGTACAAGAAAATAGTGTGCTTTTAACACAGATAAAACAATCTATTTTAAATTTCGAGAATAAACCTGAATTATCTATTGCAGAAGATGATCGCTCTATTCAAATTCATTCTTGTCATAGCAAAATGCGAGAAATTGAAGTTTTGCATAACCAACTTCTCTTTATGTTTGAGCAAAACCCAGAGTTATCACCTAAAGATATTATTGTAATGTCTGCAGATATCGATAGTTACGCACCTTATATCAATGCTGTATTTTCACGCTATGCTTATCAAGATCCCCGTTTTATACCTTTTACATTATCCGATCAGAAAATTAGCTATGTAAATCCGATTATTGCGAGTTTCTTACAATTGCTCTCTTTTAAAGAGAGAAAAATGACAACAGAAGAAGTGCTAGATTTATTTGATGTGAAAGCCATCAGAGATAAATTCAATTTATCTGAAGAACAATTTGCGATAATTAAACAATGGGTAATTTCATCAGGTATTCGCTACGGATTTAATAAAGATAATCTAGACTGGCAAAATTATAACTCTTGGGAAAATGGCATTAACCGACTATTACTCGGAACGAGTTTAAAAGAGCAAAATAATAGCTGGCAAGATGTTTTAGCTTTTAATGAGAGCTATGGACTCAGTGCTGAACTTGTAGGTAGCATTGCAAAATTTATTGAAAATCTCACCGCTTGGTTTAGTTTTATTCAATATGCTCAAGGGATTGATGATTGGAAAATACAATTAACAGAGTTGATTAACCAATTTTATGCAGATAATAATGAATATGCAGAAACAATTTTAGTATTACAGCAAACTATTGAAAAAGTTGTTAATTATATTGAAACAGCTAAATTTACAGAAAAGCTCAATATTGAAGTTATCGCCCAATTATTTGAACGCTATTTAAATCAAGAACGCAGTAATCTAAATTTCTTAATGGGGAAAGTGAATTTCTGTACCTTATTACCAATGCGAGCTATCCCTTTTAAAGTTGTCTGTTTGCTTGGAATGAATGAAGGGAATTTTCCGCGTCAGCAAACCTTAAATAGTTTTGATTTAATGCAATATGCACCACAAAAAGGAGATCGAGCAAGACGTGATGATGATCGTTATCTATTTTTAGAAGCCTTATTATCGGCTCAAAATATTTTTTATATTAGTTATATTGGACGCTCCTTAACTGATAATTCAGAAAAATTGCCTTCGGTATTGGTCTCACAGCTACTGAATTTTGTGCAAGAAAATATTATCCCTGAACAGAGCTACTATAAAGAGATTGAAATTAGTCATCATCCAATGACAGTATTTAGCCCTAAGAATGTTCAAGATAGCCATATTAGTTACGATAAAGAATGGCTGGAAAATAATAAGCAAAGTACTGAAGCTAAATTTTTTATTACTCCAATTACTCGTGATAATGTTGAAGTACAGACTGAAATTGATATTCAACATTTAATTAAGTATTTACAATCACCAGTGAAATTCTTTTTTAATGTTCATCTTGGTGTTAATTTTGAAAGATACGAAGATGAAATATCCGATGCGGAAAATTTTTCATTATCTCATTTAGATAAATTTATTTTATTAGACCATTTAGTTAAAGAAGATAAAGAAAATTTTGAACATTTCTTCACGAATGAACGTTTAAAAGGTAATTTGCCTGTAAAATACTTTGAGACTTTATCTAAAGAGAATTTAATTGATAATATAGAAAAAATCAAAGAGAAAATTGATGGCTATTTATCTCAACCAAGTGATATCATCGAGATTGATGAGAGATTTACACTATTAGGAAATAATTTTAGATTAGTTGGCAATATAAAAAATAAATTCAATGATGAAATTGTTCTGTGGCGAGTAGGAAAATTGCGTGATAAAGACATAATTCAGATATGGATATATCATCTAATCTTAACATTATCTAATGTTGGTATAAAACAAATTAAATTCTATTATCGTGATAATCAAGATGTAAAATTATTGACATTCTTAGCTATTAGTAAAGAAGATGCGAGATCATTACTTACTCGCTATATTGAAGATTATTTAAATAGCGGAGAAATGTTACAAATTGTGATTAACTATAATCTTATAGGTTATTTTAAAGATTTAAATAAAAAGGATATCAATATAGCGAATTATTGTGCAAATGCAGTGTCTGTATTAGACGATAATTATATTGAACGTATTTTAATGCAGCAAAATGAATTAAATTATCTTGAAATTCACCAGCGTACACTCGACTGGTTTTCCACAATGGTTGAACATATAAAAGGAGAGAAATAATGAGAAAATCTGTATTGAGCTATACATTACAAGCTATTCTTGCGTTAGGAGCGGTTAGTTCTACACAAGTTTTTGCAAATTCTACGCAAAATCCGACCGCTATCACCGTTAGCCAACAGCAAAAAGGCTTTGAGCTAATCAATATCGTTATCAACAAAAGCCCCACAGATAAAGCCATTTATCAAGGAATTAAATTGGCAAATGGAATGGAAGTATTGTTGATTTCTGATGAGAAAGCAAATAAATCATTGATGTCTGTTGGCTTACCAATTGGTTCAATGGAAGATCCAATATTACAGCAAGGGCTTGCTCACTACCTTGAACATATGATCTTAATGGGGTCAAAATCTTTCCCTGAAACCAATAGTTTAGATGGTTTTCTAACTAAAAATGGTGGATACAATAATGCTTATACAGCATCAGATCGCACCGTTTATTACTTAGAAGTGAATAATAATGCTTTTGATGAAGCTGTGTCTCGTTTAAGTGATGCTTTTGCTCAACCACTATTGTCAGAAAGTAATGCGAAAAAAGAAGTTAATGCAGTGAATGCTGAAATGGTGAGAGCGAAATCTAATGATGGTTTTTTAATGCACGATGTTAATTTAGCTACTGCAAATCCTAATCACCCTATTACTAAATTTGCAGTAGGAAATAATATAACCTTATCAGATAAAGCAGACAGTAAATTACAAGAAGAATTAGTAAAATTCTACCAAAAATATTATTCTTCAAATTTAATGAAAGCCGTTTTATATTCTAACCAACCAATCGAAAAACTGGCTAAATTAGCTGAAAATACCTTAGGTAAGGTAGAAAATAAAAAATTATCTGAACCTAAAGTTACTGTGCCATTTTTTAGAGCAGAAGATAAAGGGGTATTCATTTCTTATAAACCTGTTAAGCCTAATAAAATGTTAGCCATTTCTTTTGATTTACCAGAAGATAAATCTGCATTCAAAGCAAAATCAGGTAATTACCTATCTTATGTATTTAGTAATAATAGCGATGGTACATTATCAGATTATTTAATTAAACAAGGTTTATCTGATAGTGGTATTCAAGCAGCTTCATCTGATGATGTAAGCCGTAATCGTGGTGATTTTACTTTCTATATTCAATTAACTGAAAAAGGGCTTGCTGAAAAAGATAAAATTATTTCATTAGTATTTCAGCAAATAGAAAAAATAAAACAATCAGGTATTCAAGAGAGTTATTTTAATGAATTAAAAGAGAGTCTAAATCAAGAGTTTCAACATTTACAAGTCGAAAAAAGCGGAAATTATGTTGCTCAACTGGTTAGCCAAATGTTGAATTATCCATTAGAACATATTATCGACCAGCCTTATCTCATCGAAACGATAGATAAAAAAGCTATTCAAGCAAAACTAGCAGAAATGCATATTGATAATGCCCGTATTATGTTGATTGACGATAAAGTCTCAACAGATAAAAAAACTAAATATTTCGAAGCACCTTATTCTGTTGCAAAATTTAGTGCCGAACAAAGACAACAATGGCTTAATTTTGCCCATAACCCAGAAATTAAGTTACCTGAATTAAACCCTTATTTTGCAACAGATTTCTCACTAAATAAGGTGGATAATTCTCGTAAAAAACCACAGCTTATTGATAAACAAGCTGGGACGGAAATTTATGCAATGCCAAGCCATTATTTCCCAAATGAGCCAAAAGTTGCCTTGTTGCTAGGTTTAAAAATCTCTCCTGAAGTAGTGGATTTAAAACAAGGCGTGAGTGCTGTATTACTTGGCTATATGGCAGATTTAGCGCGTACTAAATTGGCATTTCAGGCATCAGTAGCTGGAATGTCACTTTCCCCAGTTTTAGGCGAAAATGGTGTGGCAATTAGCGTAGAAGGCTATACGCAGAATATGGCAAAATTCTTGCAAGATAGCATTTTAAACTTTAAACAATTTGAATTAAGCGAACATTTTCTTGCACAAGCAAAACAGCGTTATTTAGAGGCATTAGATCGTTTAGATAAAGATAATGCAGCTCGTCAAGCGAATATGGCTTTAGGTAATTTTGCAAATTATCCTTATGCTGAAAATAGCAAAAAACGAGAAATGATTGCTCAAGTTAAATTATCGGATATTGCTTTTATTCGTGAAAAACTTTTAACTCAACCAACCAGTTTGCGTTTATTATCTGTGGGAAATTTATCTGATGAACAGGTAAAAAACATTGCATTAGAAACAGAAAAATTACTCAAAAATAATAATAAAACGTTAGATTTTGGTCATTATTTGGATATTAACCAAAGCCAACGTAAAATAAATTATATTAAACAGATTCCACATCAAGATAATGCTTTTGCTATTGCCTTTTTCCCAACGAATTATCAAGAGTTAGAAGGCGTCAGTCGAGCATCATTACTGAAAAGCATTATTTCTCGTTGGTATTTTGACGATTTACGCACCGACAAACAGCTTGGCTATGTGGTCTATGCCACAACGACTGCAGTAGGTAAAACATCGGGATTGCAATTCTTGGTGCAAAGCCCAACAGCATCAGCCCAAACTATTATGCAACATAATGAACGTTTCTTTGCAGAAACCTTTACCAAGCTCAAAGAGATGCCACAAGCAGAGTTTGAAAAATATCGCAACAGTTTGATTGAGTTATTACAGCATAAGCCCGAATCACTAGAACAGGAGTTCAGTGAATATCTTACGGATTTTGCTCGTGGAAATAACAAGTTTGACCGCAAAACGCAAATTATTGAGCAAATCAAACAGCTGACCCAACAAGATATTATCTCGTTTTATCAAAAAGCGGTTATAGAACAAAGTGGTTTTGTTTTTGCTAGCCAAGCGATAGGTGTTAATGACAAAATCAATCAACCTGCTAATTTGAAAGGCTTCGAGAAAATCGACAGTATTGAAAAATTACAGCAAGAGTTTGAAATCAAGGCTTATTAGTTTCGAGAGATCGTAATTAAACGCTATTTTTATATCCTAAACTGCTACGATCAGTTAGAAAATTGGGCGAATTTCGCCAATTTTATAATAATTTTATCGCAAATTAGCAGGAATTCGGGTAACCTATGTAGCGTTTTGCTCTGTACATTTTGCACAGAGTCCTTATTTATTTTTTACTTTAGAACGGATCTCACTATGGATATTCGCAAAATCAAAAAACTTATCGAACTTGTTGAAGAATCAGGTATTACTGAATTAGAAGTTTCAGAAGAAGAAGGTACAGTACGCATTAGCCGAGCTGCACCTGTTGCAACACAAGCTGCGGTACAATATGTTGCAGCACCACAAGTTGCACCTGCAACAACCGCCACGCCTGCAACTCCTGCTCCACAAGCAGTTGCAACTCCAGCAGCTGCTGCAGAAGTGAGTGGGCACGCAATTCTTTCTCCAATGGTTGGTACTTTCTACCGTAGCCCAAGCCCAGATGCAGCACCATTTGTCGAAGTGGGTAAAACGGTAAAAGCTGGTGATACGCTCTGTATCGTTGAAGCAATGAAAATGATGAACCGTATTGAATCAGATAAAGCTGGGGTGGTAAAAGCTATCTTAGTAAATGATGGTGAAGCGGTTGAATTTGATCAAAAACTTTTCATTATTGAATAATTCATTTCTCTCAAGCGGTGAGATCTTGCATTTTTTTCGCAAAATATAACCGCTTGTCATTTTAAGGAAAAATGCCAATGTTAGAAAAAGTTGTCATTGCAAACCGTGGTGAAATTGCGTTACGCATTTTACGCGCGTGTAAAGAACTCGGTATCAAAACGGTGGCGGTTCACTCTACGGCAGATCGTGAACTAAAACACGTTCTTCTTGCTGATGAAACCATTTGTATTGGGCCAGCACCATCAACCAAAAGTTATTTAAATATTCCTGCGATTATTGCAGCGGCAGAAGTTACTGGGGCGGACGCAATTCACCCTGGTTATGGTTTTTTATCTGAAAATGCTAATTTTGCAGAACAAGTAGAAATGTCAGGTTTTACTTTTATCGGCCCAACAGCAGATGTTATTCGTCTAATGGGAGATAAAGTTTCTGCTATCAATGCAATGAAAAAGGCAGGAGTGCCTTGTGTACCAGGTTCTGGTGGTCCGATTGGGAATGATGTTCAAAAGAATAAAGAGATCGCTCAAAAAATTGGCTACCCTGTGATTATTAAAGCATCTGGTGGTGGTGGTGGTCGTGGAATGCGAGTTGTTCATCACGAAAAAGATTTGGAAGAATCTATTGCGATGACAAAAGCAGAAGCGAAAGCCGCATTTAATAACGATATGGTTTATATGGAAAAATACCTAGAAAATCCACGCCATATTGAAATTCAAGTGCTTGCAGATACGCACGGAAATGCAGTGTATTTAGCAGAACGTGACTGTTCAATGCAACGTCGCCATCAAAAAGTCGTTGAAGAAGCACCTGCACCAGGTATTACTGAAGAATTACGCAAATTTATCGGTGAGCGTTGTGCTAATGCGTGTATTGAAATTGGCTATCGTGGAGCGGGTACTTTCGAGTTCTTATATGAAAACGGTGAGTTTTATTTCATCGAAATGAATACTCGTTTACAAGTAGAACATCCTGTTACAGAAATGATTACAGGTATCGACTTAGTAAAAGAACAACTTCGTGTTGCTGCTGGCTTACCTATTTCAGTTAAACAAGAAGATATTAAAGTGCGTGGACACGCGATTGAGTGCCGTATCAATGCGGAAGATCCAAATACATTCTTACCTTCACCAGGCAAAATCACTCGCTTACATATCCCTGGCGGTTTAGGTGTTCGTTGGGATTCTCATATTTATGCAGGCTATTCTGTTCCACCACATTATGACTCAATGATTGGTAAACTGATCACCTATGCTGAAAATCGAGATATTGCCATTCGCCGTATGGAAAATGCGTTATCAGAAACCATTATTGAAGGGATTAAAACGAATATCCCACTTCATCAGCAAATTTTATCTGATGAAAACTTCCGTAAAGGTGGGACTAATATCCACTATTTAGAGAAAAAACTAGGATTGAAGTAATTTAATTCCAGTAAAAAATCCCCGAATAATTCATCATTATCGGGGATTTCTGCTATTGGGGTGTAATGGACAAAAACAAATTTTTGTCCATTACACCACTTAGGCTAGAAACGAAAAAGCCACTATTAAGTGGCTCTTTCTAACGTACTAAGGAGGTATATTATGACGTTTAAATTAGTTGGCGGAATGGACGGGACTCGAACCCGCGACCCCCTGCGTGACAGGCAGGTATTCTAACCAGCTGAACTACCACTCCGCAGCGAACGAGGCGTATAATAATAATTTCGTTATGTAGCGTCAAATACTTTTTTCAAAAATTGTTTTTGGTTGCTTTTTTACTATACAGTTCGTGCATTTTTTAGTTTATGGTAGTGTCATCATCAGTGGCTATTTTTGCCCATAAGCAATTTCCTTTAGATTTTTTATCAAGTAACTTCAAGTAGTCTAAATGTGCTTGTTGTTCTTCTTCGGTTGGTTGTAACACGATTAAACCTTCACTATTGATAGCGGTTTGCACAAAATGGCTATCACTGTCGATAGCATTTGTTTCTGTTTCTTCATCAGCTAGCAGTGCAATTTGCCCACCTGTCATCATTAAGAATACATCAGCAAGGATTTCCGCATCCAGTAAAGCTCCGTGTAATACACGTTTGCTATTATCGATACCTAATCGATCACAAAGAGCATCTAAATTATTTCGCTTGCCAGGGTACATTTTGCGAGCGAGCTGTAAGCTATCTGTTACCGTACACATTTCGGCAACTTTGTCAGGGGGATTTGCTAAAAATGAAAATTCGTGATCGATAAAGCCTACGTCAAAGGGGGCATTATGAATAATTAGCTCTGCCCCTTTAATAAACTCAAGAAATTCATCCGCAATTTCGGCAAAAGTGGGTTTATCCACCAACATTTCATTGGTAATACCGTGAACTCTTATTGCTTCTTCCTCCACTTCTCGTGGTGGCTTGATATAGACGTGATAAGTTTTACCTGTTAAGCGGCGGTTAATCACTTCTACCGCACCAATTTCAATGATGTTATGTCCAATATGTGGTGCACCATTGAAATTCATTCCTGTTGTTTCAGTATCAAGTACGACTTGGCGTAATATCGGTTGTTCGCTCATTTTATCTTCAAAGGCTAGTACAATAGATGGGGTATTATAGACGTTAAGCGGTTAGATTTCGCAAATTTTTTACAAAATCAAACCGCTTAGGCAGGCGAGTTTGTTATGCTTGTTGTTTAAGGGCATTGATGGCGTTTTCGTCAAAGAAATATTGTGTACCACAACATTCACATTGCATATCTATTACCCCATTTTTTTCCGCAAGCATTTCCGCAATTTCTTCATCTGGCACGAGCATAATCGCAGCACCTGAACGTTCTCTTGAACAACCACATTTAAATTCAGTCTGTTGAGCAGGATAAACTTCAACCACTTCTTCGTGGAATAAGCGATAAAGTAGTTCTTCAGCACTTAAACTAAATAATTCATCATCTTTGATCGTTGATGTTAGTGTCGCTAAATGTTCAAAATCATCGGGCGTACCTGTACCATCTGGAACAATCTGTAATAAAGTTCCACCAGCGACAGCTTGTCCAGCATACTCTCCAACACGAATCACTAATTGTGTCGCTAACTGCTCTGAACGAGCAAAATAATCTTCCAAACATTCGCTAATAGTTGGTTTATCAAGACTAACTACGCCTTGATAACGCTCACCTTTTTCAGGAATAATTGAGATTACCAAGACACCATTGCCGATCATTTCAGACAATGTAGCATTGTCTGCAATATCGCCATCAACTCGAGCTAAAGCACGAAATTGTTGTTGATCATTACCGTTTACTACCGCTAATTTTAGTGCGCCATCTCCCTGAATTTGTACCGTAATAGCACCTTCAAATTTCAGTGTTGCAGTGAGCAGGCTAGTTGCTACCAACATTTCCCCTAATAGATTTTGTACCGCTTTAGGGTAGTGATGAGTATTAAGGGTTTCGGTAAACGTATTGTTTAAACGCACCCATTCGCCGCGTACTGCACGATTTTGGAAAAGAAAGCGATAGAGTTTGTCATTATCTTGATGAGCTTGAATTGAGGTCATAATGTATCCGAGTTAGTCAGTTTAAATTTAATCAGATCTCGACGCTCTTTTTTATTTGGACGACGATCTGGATGTGGCATAGAAAGCGCATTCGCTTTACGAGCAAAGGCTAATTTCTCACGTTCTTGAATGCTTTTTTCAGTTTCTTGATAAAGTTTTTGTGCTTCAGGTGCGCCTTTACGTTGATCACTTAAAGCAATAACTAAAACCTCTTTTTCTTCATTCCCTTGGCGAAGTTTAATGGTTGCTCCAACTTCAACAGCTTTACTTACTTTGGCTCGTTGTCCGTTATATTGCACCTTTCCGCCTTCTATCATCGCTTTCGCAATGCTACGGGTTTTATAAAAACGAGCTGCCCATAGCCATTTATCTAGGCGAATATCGTTGTTTTCGGTCTCTTTTTGTTTCATTATCAAGTTACTTTAGCAAAACAATAGCGTGCAAGATGGGGGAATTTTATAAAAATTCAAGCAACAAGCGGTAAGATTTCAGAAAAAATTTGCAAAAAAGCCAATTTCGCTGTATTCTTCAACAACTCAATTCTATTGAAATTCCTGAATTAATCTAATATTTAATCCAATCTTAAACATATATAACATTTCTATGCATCTTACAGAACTAAAAAATACACCTGTTTCGGAGCTTGTCCGTATCGGTGAAGAACAAATGGGGCTAGAGAATTTAGCTCGTTTACGCAAACAAGACATCGTTTTCGCTATTCTTAAACAACACGCCAAAAGTGGTGAAGACATTTTCGGACAGGGCGTGTTAGAAATCTTACCAGATGGCTTTGGTTTCTTGCGTTCAGGCGATAGCTCTTATTTAGCTGGCCCTGATGATATTTATGTTTCCCCAAGCCAAATTCGCCGTTTTAATTTACAAACAGGTGATTCGATTGAAGGGAAAATTCGTCCGCCAAAAGAAGGTGAACGTTATTTCGCACTTTTAAAAGTCGATAAAGTAAATGATGATAAGCCTGAAGTTTCTCGTAGCAAAATCTTATTTGAAAACTTAACGCCATTACACGCTAACTCTCGTTTAAGAATGGAACGTGGTAACGGCTCAACCGAAGATTTAACCGCTCGTATTTTAGATTTAGCATCACCTATCGGAAAAGGGCAACGTGGTTTGATTGTTGCACCACCAAAAGCGGGTAAAACCGTTCTTCTACAAAATATTGCTCAAAGCATTACGAATAATTACCCTGAATGTGAATTGATCGTTCTCTTGATCGATGAGCGTCCAGAAGAAGTAACAGAAATGCAACGCACAGTGCGTGGTGAAGTGATTGCTTCTACCTTTGATGAGCCAGCAACACGCCACGTTCAAGTTGCTGAAATGGTAATCGAAAAAGCAAAACGCTTAGTTGAACATAAAAAAGATGTTGTGATCTTACTTGACTCCATTACTCGTTTAGCTCGTGCTTATAACACAGTCACTCCAGCCTCAGGTAAAATTTTATCAGGTGGTGTGGATGCCAACGCATTACATCGTCCAAAACGTTTCTTCGGTGCTGCGCGTAACGTAGAAGAAGGTGGTAGCTTAACCATTATTGCGACTGCACTTGTTGATACAGGCTCAAAAATGGACGAAGTTATTTTTGAAGAGTTTAAAGGAACAGGTAATATGGAATTACACCTTTCACGCAAAATTGCTGAAAAACGTGTATTCCCAGCAATCGACTTTAACCGTTCAGGTACTCGTAAAGAAGACTTACTCACTACACCTGATGAATTACAAAAAATGTGGATTCTTCGTAAAATTCTTAACCCAATGGGTGAAGTGGAAGCGATGGAATTCTTAATTGATAAACTGATGGTGGCTAAAACGAACGATGAGTTCTTTGAAGTAATGAAACGTTCGTAGGTGTAGAAAATCAAACCTAATCTAACGGTGTAATGGAGAAAACATCTCTATTGAAAGAGGCTGTTAAAAAGCTTAAAAAATAATTTAGTCAGTAAAAATCGGTAAAGAATGGAGTAAATTGTCTTTACCGATTTTCCTATTACTCATTCAAGAGGATTACAAAGTTACACCTTATCATCAAACTGCAAATAGACGACTTGGGTTTGTAAATACTCTTCTAATCCGTGTTTACCATCAGCACCACCAATACCAGATTTACGCCAACCTGCATGATAACCTTGCATTGCTTCAAAATTCTCACGATTAACGTAGGTTTCACCAAATTTTAAACGAGAAATAATTTTCATCGCCTTATTGATATTTTGTGTATAAACCGAAGATGTTAAGCCATATTCACAATCATTTGCGAGAACAATCACTTCATCAATGGTTTCAAATGTCGCAACAGGGATAACTGGGCCGAAGATTTCAGAACGCATAATCTCCATTGAATTATCTACATTATCAATAATCGTTGGCTCAAAATAGTAGCCTGTTCCTTCCACAATGTTTCCACCAAGGACTAGTTTTCCGCCTTGTTGTAAAGAGCGTTCAACTAATTCTTTTACTTTAACTAAGCCTTTCTCATTGACCAAAGGCCCCATATCAATATCTTGATTTTCTAACGGATTACCGTAACGAACTGCTTTCATTCTCTCTACTAATTTCTGAACAAAAGTTTCTTTAACACTACTGTGAACATAAATTCGTTCCGCACAGTTACAAACTTGCCCTGAATTAATAATACGAGAATTAACAACAGCAGTTGCTGCAAGATCTAAATCAGCATCATCAAGAATAATTGCTGGGGCTTTACCACCTAACTCTAAATTCACTTTTACAATATTTTTACTTGCAGCTTCCATTACTTTATGTCCTGCAAGTTGGCTACCTGTGAAAGATACCATTCCTACTTTCTCATTAGATGATAACTCTGGACCTACTTCATTGCCGAAACCTGTCACCACATTAAATACCCCTTTAGGTAAGCCAATTTCGTGAACAATTTCAGCAAATAAAATTGCATTATTCGGCGCATCTTCGCTTGGTTTTATTACTATGGTATTACCTGTAACTAATGCTGGTGCGGTTTTACGCGCAATCAAAAAGAATGGAAAATTCCAAGGTAATATTCCTGTTGTTACACCAATAGCTTTTTTATATAAGAAAATGTGCTCATTAGGACGATCACTTTGAATAATTTCTCCTTCATAGCGTCTTGCCCATTCAGCCATATAATCCATATAGTCAGCCGTAAAATTCACTTCAACTAAAGATAGTGCTAACGTTTTACCCATTTCTTCAGAAATTGTCTTTGCGATCTCATCAGCTCGTGCTCGAATACCATTAGCAATTAAACGTAGATATTTAGCTCTTTCTATGGCTGGTAAGCGCTCCCAAGATTCCTGAGCTTCATAAGCCGCATCAATTGCAATTTTGGCATCAATATCACTTGAACGAGGCACAAGAGAAATCACTGCTTCAGTTGCAGGGTTATATACTTCTAATGTGTGTCCGTGTGCGGCATCAGTAAATTTACCATTGATATACATTTGATAGGATTTAGCCATAATAGACTCCTTGGTGTAAGTAATTATTCAAAAATATGATCATTTAATGTTGAAATGTCATAAAGGGTAGATATATTTTCGAATAAAAAATCAACTCTTTAAATAAATTTGTGGTTTTTGTTGGAAAAATGTTAAATATTTGTGATTTTGCTCACAATTTTTATCTATTGAGAAGAAAATGAATGCCCGATTTACTCAAATAATGTCAATAACGGTCATAATTTCAGGAATATAAGCGGTGGGTTTAGTAGAAAATTTTGCGAGTTAAAATGAAAATAAAAAACCCGATAACTTTCGCTATCGGGTTTTTCTGAACCTTAAAGAAGGTAAAAGTATTATCAAAAATTATTTGATATCTACTTTTGCACCAGCTTCTTCTAATTCTTTCTTAAGTGCTTCAGCTTCAGCTTTAGAGATACCCTCTTTTAATGCTGCTGGAGCAGATTCAACTAAGTCTTTAGCTTCTTTTAAGCCTAAGCCTGTTGCACCACGTACTGCTTTGATTACTGCTACTTTGTTAGCACCTGCTTCTGCAAGGATAACATCGAATTCAGTTTTCTCTTCAGCTGCTTCTGCTGGACCAGCTGCTACTGCAACTGCAGCCGCTGCTGCTGATACGCCAAATTTTTCTTCCATCGCTGCGATTAATTCAACGATTTCTGATACTGATTTAGAAGCAATCGCTTCGATAAGTTGTTCGTTAGTTAATGACATAACAATCAATTCCTAAAGTAAATAAGTTAAACGAGTTAAGAATACGGCGGATAAAAATTATGCCGCTTCTTGTAATTTGTCGCGTAATGCCGCAAGAGTGCGAACAAGTTTGCCTGCCGCAGCTTCTTTCATTGTGCCCATTAAACGTGCAATTGCTTCTTCGTAAGTTGGTAATGTTGCTAAGAATTCAACATCTTGCACTTTACCTTCAAAGGCTGCACCTTTAATTTCAAACTCTTTGTTTGCTTTTGCAAAGTCTTTGAACAAACGTGCTGCTGCACCTGGGTGTTCGTTAGAGAATGCAATAAGAGTTGGACCTGTAAACGTATCTGCTAAGCACTCAAATTCAGTGCCTTCAACCGCACGACGTAATAATGTATTACGAACAACACGCATTGAAACACCTGCTTCGCGAGCAGACTTACGTAATTCAGTCATTTTCTCTACTGTTACGCCACGAGAATCCGCAACCACAGCAGAAAGGGCACCTCTGGCAGCTTCGTTTACTTCGGCAACAATTGCTTTTTTGTCTTGAAGATTTAATGCCATTGGTTTAGCTCCTGATACACTCCACAAAAAACGTGGAATTTACAAAAAATCTCAAAAAAGTGACCGCTTGTCATAATTAGATTTTATCTAAGTTACAATAAGCAACGTTTTTGAGGCTAAGGTGTCCAGAAGCAGATTATTCTGTCTGTTCACCATCTACGTAGGGTTATTAAGAACCTAAGTTCACCTACGGTCTTGGATGGGGCTTGAAAGGCAAGCACCATCAGATGACCTAAAAGGTCAAAACAGCCGTAGATTATAGAGATAATCTACGACCTTGTAAAGATTGTTTTATCAACAATTATAGTGAAGACTGATCAACAGCAACACCAGCACCCATAGTTGTTGAGATGCTTACTTTCTTGATAAATACACCTTTCGCAGTTGTTGGTTTAGCTTTTGCTAAAGCCGCTAACAATGCGTTTAAGTTATCTTTTAATTGCTCTGGAGAGAAATCTGCTTTACCGATAGTTGTGTGGATAATACCATTTTTGTCATTACGGTAACGGATCTGACCAGATTTAGCATTTTTAACTGCTTCAGCAACGTTTGGTGTTACAGTACCCACTTTCGGGTTTGGCATTAAACCGCGTGGGCCTAATACTTGACCTAATTGACCAACAACACGCATTGCATCTGGAGAAGCGATAACAACATCAAAGTTCATTTCGCCTTTTTTGATCTGCTCAGCAAGATCTTCCATACCGACTAAGTCTGCACCAGCAGCTTTAGCCGCTTCAGCGTTAGCACCTTGTGTAAATACAGCAACACGAGCTGTACGACCTGTACCGTGTGGTAATACAGTTGCACCACGTACGTTTTGGTCTGATTTACGAGGATCGATACCTAAGTTAACAGCAACATCAACACTTTCAACGAATTTAGCTGTCGCGAATTGTTTTAATACTGCGATTGCTTCGTTGATTTCGTATGCTTTAGTAGAATCTACGCCAGCTTTGATTGCTTTCATTTTTTTAGTCAATTTAGCCATCGTATTATTCCTCCACCACTAAGCCCATTGAACGTGCAGTACCTTCAATAGATTTCATCTTAGTTTCAATTGTTGCACCAGTCATATCAGCTGCTTTAGTTTCAGCGATTTGGCGGATTTGTTCTTTAGTTACTTTACCTACTTTATCTTTATTTGGTTTTGCAGAACCAGATTTAAGACCCGCAGCTTTTTTCAATAATACTGCTGCTGGTGGAGTTTTAGTAACGAAAGTGAAAGAACGGTCTGCATACACAGTGATAACAACTGGAATTGGTAAACCTTTTTCTAAGCTCTCAGTACGAGCGTTGAATGCTTTACAGAATTCCATAATGTTCACACCTTGTTGACCTAATGCTGGACCAACTGGTGGTGATGGGTTAGCCATACCCGCTGCAACTTGCAACTTAACGTAGGCTTGTACTTTTTTTGCCATTTTTAGCTTCCTCTGAAATGGGTAATAACGCTATTGCTAGCTCCCCTATGAATTAAATGCACTAAGTGCTACACAAAAAATACGAGCTAGCAATACTAGCTCGTAAATTAGGGAGGGAAGTGTACAGAATTCGTGATCGTTTTTCAAGCTATTTGCATAGAGAAATTAAAAACGATCACATACAATTCTTGCTAATTCTTTATTTCCCTTAAATACAGTAACAGAGCCTTCCTGCTCGTGCTCTTCGGTCATTCTATTTACAGCACTATAAACTGTATAATAGAATTCCCCATTTTTTAAATTGTACTCTTCCCAATACCAAGCTCCTACTCCATTCCATTTTTCAGAACGTTTTTCAACTTCTTTTATTGAATTTTTAAACACGAGTTCAGGTTTACCTGGTTTGCCGAAGCTGTATTCATAATAACCATTACTTTCTAATATTGCGATTTGTTTACCGTTCTTCGCAAAACAAGAAAATACAATCGTATCATTTGCTATTACAGTGTTAGTTGCCATTCCTAATGTAGCTAAGAATATACATTTTTTCATATCATTACTTCTCTCAATTTATTTTAACCTTTTGATATTTGCAAAGAATTTCCTAAATGTATCCGCTTATTTATCTTCCCTTGTCATATAGAAACCAAATTACCCTCTTTATATAGCTTAATCCCTCGCTCTTTTATTGCCTGTAAAAAACTCTCCGGTAAAGTCATTTCTTCCTGAGTTGAATTACGAATATGAATTTCCTTTAATTTAGGTAATAGATCTAAATCAAGGCTGGCTTCTTCACCAATCGGAATGTATTTTCCTGTTTTATACTTCATAAAGGCAAAACTTAATATATCCGACGGAATAATAACCTTATAATACAGACTTGCCCTACAATCCAATTCCAATTTATACATTTGATTGAGCAAACATTGTGGGATATCTAAGTTCTGCAAGTATTCTCCACCTGCAATTGTTGCACCGTAAAATAAAGGATAAATCAACTCCGTTGTACACTCTTCAGCAAACGTATCGACATCAAATTTAGGTCTTAGAACATTATCTCTATACATCAATTGATTGATGACTGCGAACTTAAATCCTACATCATTAAATATCACGCTTGGCTTTTGATCCACGTTATAAATCGGGTTACGTTGTCTTTGTTTAATTCGCTCCACTTCTGAAAGAATGTAGTGCAATTTGGGACTGCTAGGTTCATTTGGTAATTTTTCTGCAATTAACGCTAAACACTTCACACTTTTTTCATAACGAAGAGTTAATCCATAAATATTAATCCAACTATCTGCGGCAATAAACTCCCAACCATCCATTCCTTCAAATAATGAAATCGATACAGCAACTAAATCAGCTCGTTCTTCTGCTGACCAATTGTCTAATGAATCAAGAGCTATCTTTAACTCCTGATAAAAATCAGCTTTCTCAAACACAATCGACTCTCGACTTGCAATTTTTTCAATTAACGATTTTGCTGATGATTTTTTGAAAAATTCAAAGAACATATTATTTCCTCTTTTGTTGAATTGGTATGAAGTATATTCAGTGATGCGACAAATTGTATCGCAACAAATAAAAATCTAATTTGTAGAAGATCAAACCTAACATCATTTTGCATACCATTATTGCACAAAAAGAAATCTAGAACTCGAGCAAAATTCTTTGCTATCATAGGTAAATCTAATCTTAAGATAAAATGATACTAGGATTTTCTATGGCAACAATGAAGGATATTGCACGAATTGCGGGGGTATCGCTTTCCACCGTCTCACACGTTGTCAATCGTTCTCGTTTTGTAAGTGAAGAAATCACACAGCGTGTACAGAAAGTGATTGATGAATTGCATTATAAGCCCTCCCTTGTCGCCCGTAGTCTGAAAGTAAAAGAAACCAATACGATAGGAATGATTGTAACTGCAAGCAATAATCCTTTCTTTGCTGAAGTTGTTCGCCACGTTGAGCGTTACTGCGAACGACACAATTATCATCTTATTTTGGTCAATACGGAAGCTAACCATCAAAGTTTACAGAAACACTTAGAACGCCTGTTATTAAAACAAGTTGATGGGTTATTGCTGATGTGTGCCGAGCCACAGGATATCAATGCTGAATTTCTTACCGAAATTCACTTACCTATGGTGGTTATTGATTGGTGGCAACAGTCTTTAAAAGCTGATATTGTTCACGAAAATTCAGAACTTGGCGGTTATCTTGCAACAAAAGCACTTATTGATGCAGGTTATACTGATATTGCGGTGATCACTGGAGAATCATCAAAACCTTTAACGGTTAATCGTTTACAAGGTTATAAGCGGGCAATTTCAGAATATCATTTACAATATCGCCCCGAATGGATTATCGAAAGCCATTTCCATTTTGAAGGTGGAATTGAGGCAACTCAGCAATTATTGGCTTTACCTCAACGTCCAAATGCAATTTTTGCAATGAGTGATAGTATTGCAATTGGGGTTTATCAAGCACTTTGGCAAGCGGGATTACAGATCCCACAAGATGTTGCAGTGATTGGCTATGACAACATTGAATTAGCTCAGTATTTATCGCCACCACTTTCTACAATTCATCAACCGAAAGCTCGTTTAGCCAAAAATGCGGTTGAACAATTAGTGAAACGTATCAGAGATCCCAAAATTCCATTAAATATTGTACAACTCACTCCAGAATTGATTAAAAGAAACTCTTTTTAAATAAAAATCATTTTTATTTAAATAAATAATGTTAAAATAGTGTTTCAAATTTCCATTAAGAGAAGTATGAGGCTACTATATGATTATTGCATCAGCAAAAGATTATCAACGAGCGGCTCGCCGCCGTGTTCCCCCGTTTATGTTCCATTATGCCGATGGTGGCTCTTATAGCGAACAGACCCTTAAACGCAATGTAACGGATTTGGAAAATATTGCATTAAGGCAACGTGTATTGAAAGATATGTCGCAACTGGATACTGAGATTGAGCTATTCGGTGAAAAACTCTCAATGCCTGTTGCCCTTGCACCTGTCGGTGCTTGTGGAATGTACGCTCGTCGTGGAGAAGTGCAAGCAGCAAAAGCAGCTGACAACAAAGGTATTCCCTTCACACTTTCGACGGTTTCAATTTGTCCAATTGAAGAAGTCGCTCCAGCCATTAACCGCCCAATGTGGTTTCAGCTCTATGTATTAAAAGATCGTGGCTTTATGAAATACGCCCTAGAGCGAGCAAAAGCCGCAGGTTGCTCAACGTTGGTCTTTACTGTCGATATGCCAACACCAGGTGCAAGATACCGCGATATGCACTCAGGTATGAGTGGTCCTTATAAAGAAATTCGTCGTGTACTACAATCTATGATACATCCATTCTGGGCTTGGGACGTTGGTGTAAAAGGTAAACCACATACTTTAGGCAATGTTTCAAACTATATGGGAAAACAGATCGGTTTAGATGATTATATTGGTTGGCTTACCGCAAATTTTGATCCTTCTATTTCTTGGAAAGATTTGGAGTGGATCCGTGAATTTTGGGACGGTCCAATGGTTATCAAAGGGATTTTAGATCCTGAAGATGCAAAAGATGCCGTTCGTTTCGGTGCAGATGGTATCGTAGTATCAAATCACGGCGGACGTCAGCTAGATGGTGTTCTATCGAGTGCCAAAGCATTACCATCAATTGCTGATGCAGTTAAAGGTGATATTAAAATTTTAGCTGATTCTGGTATTCGTAACGGCTTAGATGTGGTCAGAATGATTGCATTAGGTGCTGATGCTTGTATGTTAGGGCGTGCATTTGTATATGCTCTTGGTGCAGCTGGGCAAGCAGGCGTAGAAAATATGCTCGATATTTTCAAAAAAGAAATGCGTGTCGCAATGACTTTAACCAGCAATCAAAGCATTAAGGATATTACTTCAGATGCGTTGGTTGATTTGAGTAAACTCTAATCTATTTTCATTTCTCTTATATTAGGCAACACTCTTTTTAACAAATGTGTTGCCATAATTTTTTGAACCACTTCACACTTTTCATAAAATCTATTTGTTTTTCTAAATTAAATTGCCTACCCTTTAGTTCATTGTTATCGAAACGTTTCGATGAAGGTTTTAAGTGTAATTTAATGTGAAATTGAATTGGTATTAGAACTATTTTTATCGAAGGTTAAAGGCGGTTTATATGAAAAAAACAACAATCTTAAATGCTCAACTTTCACAGGTGATAGCCACAATGGGACATACCGATGGCTTAACGATTTGTGATGCAGGTTTACCTATTCCCAGTGAGCAACAGTGTGTCGATTTAGCCTTAACGAAAGGTGTGCCTGATTTCTTATCCACATTAGAAGTGGTTTTATCTGAATTATTTGTGGAAAAAGTACTGCTTGCAGAAGAAATTAAGCATCATAATCCACAAATAGAACAACAAGTACTCTCTATTTTAGGAAAAATAGAAGAAAGCCAGCAGAAAAAGATTAGTGTGGAATATGTTCCCCATTCAGAATTTAAGTATCAAAGTAATCAAGCAAAAGCGGTGGTAAGAACTGGAGAATGCTCACCTTACGCTAATGTTATTCTCTATTCGGGCGTACCTTTTTAGGAGAGCTTATGGAAACCTTACTTCACATTAGTGGTGTTGATAAAGCCTTCCCTGGCGTACAAGCGTTAAAAAACGCTTGCTTAAATGTGTATGCAGGTAAAGCAATGGCTTTGATGGGGGAAAATGGGGCAGGCAAATCAACGCTGATGAAAATTCTGACAGGGATTTACCATCGTGATGCGGGTACTATTGAATATCTTGGTCAAAAAGTAACGTTTGCCAACCCCAAAGCATCGCAAGAGGCAGGAATTAGTATTATTCACCAAGAGCTAAATATTTTGGGTAATTTATCCATTGCAGAAAATATTTTCCTTGGGCGAGAATTTGTGAACGCTTGGGGCGGAATTGATTGGCGTAAAATGTATCAAGAATCTGACCGCTTGTTAGCTCGTTTAGGTGTTAGTCATTCCAGTCGTTTACCTGCCAGCGAACTGTCGATAGGTGAACGCCAAATGGTAGAAATTGCGAAAGCACTAAGTTTTGAATCCAAAGTGATTGTAATGGACGAGCCAACCGATGCACTGACCGATACTGAAACTGAAGCACTCTTTGCGGTTATTCGTGAACTCAAAGCAGAAGGACGTGGCATCGTTTACATTTCACACCGTTTACAAGAAATTTTCCAAATTTGTGATGACGTTACCGTTTTGCGAGATGGGCAGTTTATTGGAGAGCGAGCAGTCGCTGATCTTAACGAAGATCTGCTGATTGAAATGATGGTTGGGCGGAAATTAGAAGATCAATATCCACATATTGATGTACCACAAGGTACGCTTCGTCTGTCGGTTGAGAACTTGACAGGAAGTGGGGTCGATAATGTGAGCTTTAACCTGAAAAGCGGTGAGATTTTGGGTATTTCTGGCTTAATGGGAGCAGGACGCACAGAGTTGATGAAGGTTCTCTACGGGGCATTACCTCGCACTGCAGGTAGTATCTATTTAGATGGAAAACCGATTATCAACCGAACCGCACAAGATGGGTTAAAGAATGGCATTGTCTATATTTCAGAAGATCGTAAAGGCGATGGCTTAGTTCTCGGTATGTCGGTGAAAGAAAATATGTCGCTGACAGCATTAGATTATCTTTCCCACTTAGGCAGAATTGATAAAGCCAAAGAGTTAATGACTGTCGTTGATTTTATCGATCTCTTTAATATCAAAACACCAAGCCCTGATAAGATTATTGGTGAATTATCAGGGGGAAATCAGCAGAAAGTGGCGATTGCCAAGGGGTTGATGACACGCCCCAATGTCTTAATTTTAGATGAGCCAACTCGAGGCGTTGATGTTGGTGCCAAAAAAGAGATCTACCAACTCATCAATAAATTTAAAGCAGAAGGGCTTAGCATTATCTTGGTTTCTTCGGATATGCCAGAAGTGTTAGGAATGTCTGACCGCATTCTTGTAATGAAATCAGGCAAAATTACTGGTGAATTTAGCCGAGAAGACGCGACTCAAGAAAAACTACTCGCCGCTGCCATTGGTAAATCACACTAACAAGCGGTTATTTTTAGCGAGAAATTTACAATGAACAAACCATTTAATTTAAGCAAATTTTTAATTGAACAGCGTTCCATTATCGCCTTATTGGCATTGATTGCTGTCGTTTCTTTCTTAAACCCGAACTTCTTCAGTGCGGATAACTTATTAAATATTCTTCGTCAAACATCTGTTAATGCCATCATTGCGATTGGAATGACCTTTGTGATCTTAATCGCAGGGATTGATTTATCGGTAGGGTCGGTATTGGCATTGACTGGTGCGGTAGCTGCAACACTAATTGGAATGGATTTATCCATTTATCTGGTTATTCCTGCGGTACTGATTTTTGGTGGCTTGATCGGGCTACTTAATGGTTCACTGGTGGCTTTCGGTAAAGTACAAGCCTTTATGGCAACATTAATCACAATGTTGTTATTGCGTGGGATCACTATGATTTATATGGGTGGTCGCCCAATTAGTACAGGGTTTTCTGATAGTGCAGATGCTTTCGCTGAAATTGGTACGGGCGTGATTTTAGGCATTCCTGTGCCTGTGTGGTTAATGTTTATTCTGTTTGCAATCGGTTGGTTTGTGCTAACTCAAACGCGTATCGGACGTTATATTTATGCACTTGGTGGGAATGAATCTGCTACGGCACTCTCTGGCATTAACGTGAATAAAGTAAAACTCTTTGTATTTGCGGTAAGTGGCGTGTTAGCTGCATTGGCAGGTTTAATTGTAACGTCTCGCTTAGGTTCGGCACAACCTACCGCTGGCACAGGTTATGAGCTAGATGCCATTGCTGCGGTTGTCGTAGGAGGCACATCTTTAATGGGCGGTAAAGGTCGCATTATGGGAACGCTTATCGGTGCATTGATTATCGGATTTTTAAGTAACGCTTTAAATTTATTAGATATCGACTCTTACTATCAGCTAGTCGCTAAAGCTTTAGTGATTTTGGCTGCGGTTGTACTCGATAATTTTATTGGACGTAAAAAGGTGTAGCTGTTGTTTAACATTTTACTCAACGGTATTCACTTTGAAACCGCAATTAAGCGGTCGGATTTCAACAATTTTTTGCAAATGCAAAAGAAGTAACAGGCAGTTGGTGCAGTTTAACTAACGTTGTAATGCCTAACTCACTCTACTTACTCTACATTAGGAGAACATTATGAAAAAATTAACTTCATTAGCCCTTGCTGTTGGACTTGCTTTCAGTGCATCTGCTATGGCAAAAGACACCATCGCACTTGCTATCTCAACCCTAGATAACCCATTCTTTGTTACCTTAAAAGAAGGTGCAGAGAAAAAAGCCAAAGAACTGGGCTATGAATTAGTGGTATTAGATTCACAAAACGACCCAGCCAAAGAACTGGCAAATGTAGAAGATGTTACCGTTCGTGGAGCAAAAGTGCTACTGATCAACCCGACAGACTCTGAAGCCGTAGGCAATGCAGTATCTGTGGCGAATAAGAAAAATATTCCTGTGATTACCTTAGATCGTGGTGCAAACAAAGGCACAGTAGTGAGCCATATTGCGTCAGATAACATTGCAGGCGGAAAAATGGCGGGCGATTTTATTGCTGAAAAAGTGGGCAAAAATGCCAAAGTGATCCAACTTGAAGGTATTGCAGGAACATCCGCTGCTCGTGAACGTGGTGAAGGCTTCAAACAAGCTGTTGAAGCTAACCAGTTTGCATTATTAGCAAGCCAACCTGCTGATTTTGATCGTACAAAAGGCTTAAATGTAATGGAAAATTTATTAGCAAGCCACGGTTCTGCAAAAGCTGTTTTTGCTCAAAATGATGAAATGGCGTTAGGTGCATTGCGTGCAATTAAAGCGGCAGGTAAAGATATTCTTGTTGTTGGTTTTGATGGTACAGATGATGCAGTCAAAGCCGTTGAAGGTGGCAAATTAGCTGCAACTATCGCTCAACAGCCTGAAAAAATTGGTGAATTAGGCGTAGAAACGGCGGCAAAAGTCCTCAAAGGCGAAAAAGTAGAAGCACAAATTCCAGTACCATTAAAAGTTATCAGTAAATAATCTATACAAGCGGTTGGTTTTCGTAAATTTTTTGCAAAATCATACCGCTTGTTTTTTATCAAGGCGGTAAAAATGAAAAACAAACTTTGTGTACTAGGCAGTATCAATGTCGATCACGTCATTCGAGTGCCTTACTTCCCTAAAGCAGGCGAAACTTTAACAGGCTATGATTATCAAATTGCCTTTGGCGGAAAAGGGGCTAATCAAGCTGTTGCGGCTGCTCGTCTCGGTGCTAATGTGCAATTTATTGGGGCAATAGGGCAAGATCAAATCGGTTATACAATGCGTGATGCATTTGCTCAAGATGGTATTGATATTACAGCGATTGAAGAAATTCCAAATCAAAGCACGGGTTTGGCAATGATTCAAGTGGCAGATTCGGGCGAAAATAGCATTGTTATTTCTGCGGGAGCGAATGGCGAGTTATCTCCTGAATTGGTTGAAAAGCACCAAGCGATTATTGCACAAGCCGATATGTTGTTAATGCAACTAGAAAGCCCGCTCAAAGCGGTAACATTAGCAGCAAAATTAGCAAAACAGGCAAAGACAAAAGTTGCCTTAAACCCAGCTCCCGCACAACCTTTACCACAAAGTTTGCTCTCTTTAGTGGATATGATTACCCCAAATGAAACCGAAGCTGAAATTTTGACGGGCGTGAAAGTTGTTGATGAGCAAACTGCCGCACTTGCTGCGGATAAATTTCATCAAGTCGGCATTGAAACTGTACTCATCACGCTCGGTGCAAAAGGGGTTTATGTCAGCGAAAAAGGCAACGGACAAATTATTGCAGGTTTTCGCGTTCAAGCCGTTGATACAACAGCAGCAGGCGATACCTTTAATGGCGGACTTGTTACTGCATTGTTAGAAGGGAAAACTTTAAGCGAATCTATCCGCTTTGCTCACGCCGCTGCCGCAATTTCCGTTACCCGAATGGGTGCTCAAACTGCGATTCCGATGAGAAAAGAAGTGGAAGATTTTTTAATGTAAAAAATAAAGCCTAGTATTTAATTAAACTAGGCTTTATACCTTCTATTACAAACCAGGTGCTTTCCACAAAGATTTCGTTAAATTTAAATCGACAAGTTGTAATTGTTTTTTATAAACATCCATCCATTTAACCTTATGTGCTTGATACAGTTTATGGTTTTCCATATTTGGAATATGCTGTCTTTCAAATTTTACTAATTTTTTACCAGCTTCTGCTAACGAAGGATAAATTCCAGCCCCTACACCAGCTGCGATCGCACAACCCAAAGCGGTGGCTTCTTTAACTACAGGAACATTCACAATAAGCCCTGTTACATCGGCGAGAATTTGGCTCCATAATTTACCTTTTGATCCTCCTCCAGCAAAAACGACGGAAGTTAAATTTACTTTACTGAATTCCTTAACTTGATCTAGGTTAGAGGAAGAAACAATAGCTGCATTTTCTTGTAATGCTCTAAAGAGCACTGCTTTGTTGCATTTTTCAGGATCTATTGAGAGATTAATGAATGATGGTGACGCGTGATACCAAGATTTAAAATGCATTGCATCAGAAAAAACAGGAATGACATCGTTTGAGCCAACAGGAACTTTCTCTGCCATTTGTTCTAATAATGTATAAGCATCAATTCCTAATTTATTTGCTACATTCTTTTCTTCTTCACAGAAAGCATCTCTGAACCATCGCATTGTCAGCCCTGTAAAGAAACTTATGGATTCTGCCTGAACAAGAGGATTAATTACGTGTGGATTTATTCTTACATTCATTACAGGATCGGTAGTTGTAGAGGGAAGATTTACAACTTGTTGCCAGAAAGTTCCACCAATGATCGCAGCTTGTTCTGGTTCCGTTATGCCTAACCCTATACAACCTAATTGGACATCTCCTCCCCCAACAATAACTGGGATTCCAGCATTTAAGCCCGTTTTAGTAGCAACACTCTCTGTAATTACACCTAATTTCTCACCGGTTTCTTTAACTGGAGGCAGAATATCAGCATTTAACCCTACCATTTCTAATAAATCAGAATGCCACTGGCGAGTTTTTAAATTTAACATTCCTGTTGTGCCTGCATTCGATGGTTCAACAGCAAGCTCTCCGCTAAGCATAAACCCAAGCCAATCACTGATCATAGAAATATATTTCACTTCACGATAAAGATCACTTTGATTGTGGGCTAACCATAATAAACGAGGCAAAGCACTCAGTGCCAATGTTTGACCTGATATGTCGTAAACATATTGTTCAAACGTATTATTGTAAAGAGATTTAAGTTCTACAACTTCATTGACCGCTCTTGCATCAACATTTCCACAGGCCCAAATAGGTGTCTTATGTGCATCATAAAGAACTATACCCTCTCTCATTGAACAAGTAGATATCGCCACAATTTGCTCTGAGGGAATATTATTTTGCTTCAGTACATTTTGAATGCACAAGCAAGCTAATTCCCAGTTCTTTGATATATCAAACTCCATTGAGCCAGGAATATTTGGATCGGATAGATGAGTCCACTCTTGTTGAAATGCGCCTATTTGGTTTCCTTCAGTATCAAAAATAACCGCACGAATACTTCCTGTACCAGCATCAAGAGCCATTAGATAGCTTGGTTTGTTATGTGTCATATTAATCTCCTAATCTATGTAGAGGGAAATTCGTGCTACTATGTTGTTATACTAGCTTAGATAATATACATCGAGCAGTTTTTTCCTCTGTTACTAATGAATTAATATATTTTCCTTTTAAGGCAGCCAAAATAGCATCGACTTTATTTTCACCGCCTGCCACACCAATTACACTTGGAATTCTTTTTAAATTATCAAGAGATACACTTATTAGTTCTTGATGGATTGACATATCCTCTTGTAAAGAACCATCTTCTTTAAAGAAATATCCTAAAATATCACCAACAGCCCCTGCTTGTTTAAAGCTATCTAGTTGTTCTTCATTAATTAAATATCCAGCTTTAAGTAAGGTTGAGTGTTGTTTCTGATTTGTTGAACCAATCCCAACAATAGCGACATCAGCCATACTAGCGGCAAGCATAATATCTCGAACATAACTTTCTTTTTGAAATAGTTGAGCTGCTTCAGGAGATGAAGCCCTTAGAGGCGCTGGAATAATACTAATAGAACAGCTTCCATCTAATTGACCAATACTTTGCATATATGGTCCAACACCACCGGTCAGAGTAATAAGTTTTATCTTATTTTGTTTAATAAAATCATTACTGAATCTCACTGTATGCATAATGGTGTCGCCAAAACCAAAAGAGAGAACTTGTTTTGGCTTTAGCAAAGTCATTAGCATTTGAGATGCACCAACTCCTAAACGAGCATTAATTTCGTAATTATCAAGCTCAGGTAATACTCTGATATGCTGTAACTGGAACCGCTGTTTTAAAACTTCCTCTAGTTCTAAACAACCTTTATAGCGAGAGTTTATCTGAACTTTGATCAACCCCATCTGCCTGCCTTTTTCAAGTAGACGAGATACTTTCAATCGAGGAAGCATCAGTTTTTCACCAATCTCACTCTGAGTTAAGTTATCGTGATAATAGAACCAAGCAATTCTTGCTAAAAGCTCTTCTTCATTGATAACAACACCATTGTATTCATCGATTACTGTCATTTTTATTTACCTATAGTATTCATTTGTTTTAATTATAAATCAAATGTTCATTTTAATGAGTTATAAATTTTGTGATTTGGTTCACATTTTACACATTAAATTGAAAAATATTGCTATTAACTTCATCAGTTTGTGATGTATATCACATTTTTTGATCTTTTTTTATTTTAATATTTGAACAGTTGATAAATTAAATAATCATTTGTTCAAGTAAAGAGGTAAGTATGGCAGATAAAACATTATTGCTTGAGGTTACCAATGTACAGAAATCTTTTTCAGGGGTGTCTGTACTAAAAGACATTAATTTTTCACTTCGAGCTGGACAGGTTCACGCACTATTGGGCGGTAACGGAGCTGGGAAATCGACATTAATGAAAATTATAGCGGGCATCCAGTCTCCAGATTCTGGCGTATTGAAAATTAGAGGAGAAGCACAAACTTCTCTGACACCAAGTAAAGCTCATCAATTGGGTATTTATTTAGTTCCACAAGAGCCTTTGCTTTTTCCCAATTTAAGCGTGAAAGAAAATATCCTTTTTGGCTTGCCAAATTCTGCAAATTTATTACCTAAACTTACCGCTTTACTAGCTGATTTGAATTGCCATCTAAATTTAGATATGTCTGCAGGTTTGTTAGATGTTGCCGATCAACAATTAGTGGAAATTATGAGAGGGTTAATTAGAAATGCTTCTATTCTTATTTTAGATGAACCTACTGCATCCCTCACTCCAGCTGAAACAGATAATTTATTTAAGCAAATTGAGGCTTTGTTACAAAAAGGTGTTGGGATTGTTTTCATATCGCATAAGTTACCCGAAGTTTGGAGAATATCGGATTGGGTTAGCGTAATGAGAGATGGTTACATTGCATTAAGTGGTGAAACTGAAACATTAGATCATAATGAAGTAATTAATGCGATAAAACCTAAATCTAAAAATACAAAACTAACCGATAGCCAACAGCTATGGCTAGATATGCCGGGTCATAAAAAAATTAAATTCACTGATAAACCTATTTTATCTGTAGCGGAATTAACAGGTGAAGGATTTAAAAATATAACTTTTGATGTTTACCCTGGTGAAATTCTAGGAATTGCAGGAGTAGTTGGCTCTGGTCGAACTGAGTTGGCGGAAACACTATATGGGTTAAGAAAAGCTAAAAAAGGGAAAGTTCATTTTTGCAATATGGACATATCTCACCTACCAATAAAGCAACGTTTAAATGAAGGGCTTGTATATTTACCAGAAGATCGTCAAGCATCTGGCTTGTTCTTAGACTCTCCTCTTAGTTGGAATACCTGTGGATTAACTTATAACGATATGGGTTTTTGGATCAATGAGGAGAAAGAAGAAGCAATTCTCGAACGATACCACCGTGCAATTGGAATTAAATTTAACTCTTCTCAACAATCGGTAAGGACTTTATCGGGTGGAAATCAACAAAAAATTCTTATTGCAAAATGTCTAGAAGCCAATCCAAAACTTTTAATCGTCGATGAACCAACAAGAGGTGTAGATATAGGTGCGAGAGGCGATATTTATCAACTTGTAAAAAGCATATCAAAACAGAATGTTGCTGTTGTTTTTATTTCATCTGATTTAGAAGAAATTGAACAAATGTCTACTCGTGTTTTAGTAATGCACGATGGCGTGATGAGTCGTTCATTAACTGGAGAAGAAATAAATAGCGACACAATAATGAAAATGGCATTCAGTGGCTAAGGAGATATTAATATGTGGAAATTTATCCAAGATAATCGAGAGCTTACAATATTATTAGCGATATTCATATTATTTGGATCATTAGTTGTTTTTGGGAATTTTAGCTTAGAAACATTAACAATGATTTTTAACTCAACTCAAATTCTAGCATTACTTGCGATTGGAGCAACTTTCGTTATTTTAACCCGTAATATTGATGTTTCTGTTGGTTCTATAATGGGATTAAGTGCAGTTATTGTAGGTAGTTTACTGAATTTGGGATATTCCTTAATAACTGCTTGTTTAATAACATTATTGAGTGGCATTTTAGTCGGTGGTATTAATGGCTTTTTAGTTACGATACTAAGGATTCCTGCAATTGTCGCTACATTAGGAACATTAGGGCTATATAAAGGGATTATGCTTGTTTTAACAGGTGGAAAATGGATTGAAGGATTACCACAATCTCTAAAAGAACTATCAGAGCCCATTTTACTTAACATATCCCCTATTGGTTGGTCTGTTTTTGTCTTCGTCATTTTAGCTTATCTATTTCTTACCAAAACCAGCTCTGGCAGATGTTTCTATGCAGTTGGAGATAATCTACAAGGTGCATTACAGCTCGGTGTAAACATAAATCTGATTAGAATGAGTGCTTTTGCAATCAATGGAGCTATGGCTGCATTAGCTGGGATAATTTTTGCTTCTCAAATTGGCTTTGTTCCTAACTCTACAGGCAACGGACTAGAAATGAAAGCTATCGCAGCCTGTGTATTAGGTGGTATTAGTTTATTAGGTGGAGCAGGTAATATTATTGGTGCAGTCCTTGGTGCTTATTTCTTAGTACAAATCGACACAATATTAGTATTAATGAAAGTGCCAGCGTATTGGAATAATTTTGTTGCTGGCGTTGTTCTACTTTCTGTTTTGGTATTTGATGGAAGAATAAGAGTAATGATTGCAAATAATATCAAACAACAACGTTATGCTCGTTTCTTAAAAGATAATTAGAAGGAGTAAATAATGAAAATATTAAAAAAATATAGCTGGGAACTTACCTTATTCATACTGTTAATTATTGAAATTCTAGGCTTTGGTGTAATTAATCCTCGACTATTAGATATAAATGTATTACTCAATAGTACAAGTGATTTTATTTATATTGGAATGCTAGCATTACCACTAACACTTATTATTGTTAGTGGAGGAATGGATATTTCATTTGGTTCAGTTGTTGGTTTATGTGCAATTACTCTTGGCGTTTTATTTAAGTTGGAATTTCCTCTAATTATCGCAATATTTGTTACATTTTTAGTAGGAATAATCTGTGGAGTTATTAATGCATCTCTCATTATTTATACACAAGTTAATCCTTTGGTAATTACTTTAGGAACAATGTATTTATTCGGTGGTGGAGCATTACTCCTTTCAGGTTTTGCAGGTGCTACTGGATACGAAGGAATTGGTGGATTTCCGGATGTATTATTAGACTTTGCTAATCAAAAAATTTGGATCATTCCAACTCCAATAATTTATTTTCTAATCATTACATTTTTATTCTGGCTTCTAATGCATCGCACCCGAATAGGAAGAACGACATTTTTAATTGGTCAAAATATAAGAGTGTCGAAATATAGTGCAATGCCAATTAATCAAACATTATTTACGATATATCCCTTAATCGGTTTAGTATCCGCCTTTGTTGCAATCCTATTAGTATCCTATTTTGGTTCGGCTCGCTCTGATTTAGGTAGCTCCTTACTAATGCCTGCATTAACAGCGGTTGTATTAGGTGGTGCAAATATATATGGGGGATCAGGTTCAGTAATTGGGACAGCTGTTGCATCTCTATTAATTGGTTATTTGCAACAAGGCTTACAAATGATTGGAATATCTAATGAAATATCAAGTGCATTGTCAGGAGCATTACTGATAATCGTATTAATTGGGAAATCATTTAACAGTAATAAATCTATATTTACTGATTTTATTAAAAAGAAACTAATTTAAGTTGTACTCAATCCTAACATACTTGCTGTTTTAGTATGTTTTCCAAAAACTCACTTATAGGAGAAGTTTTATGAAACGTTCATTAATAAAAAATGTGGCACTTTCTGTTGCGTTAGGATTATCAACCCTTAGCTCAGCATCTGCAGCAGATAAAGTTGCTTTTATTCCTAAATTGGTTGGTGTTGGATTCTTTACCAGTGGTGGTCAAGGTGCTGTAGAAATGGGAAAAACATTAGGTCTTGATGTTACTTATGATGGTCCTGCAGAACCTAGTGTTTCTAACCAAGTACAAATGATTAATAACTTTGTTAATCAAGGATATAACGCGATTATTGTTTCTGCAGTTTCTCCTGATGGGCTATGTTCAACTCTGAAAAGAGCGATGAAAAAAGGTGTTAAAGTATTAACTTGGGATTCTGATACGAAACCTGAGTGCCGTAGTTACTATATCAATCAGGGTACTCCTGCTCAACTAGGTTCAATGCTGGTTGAAATGGCTTCTAGTCAAATTACTAAACCTAAAGCAAAGGTCGCATTTTTCTACTCTAGCCCAACGGTGACAGACCAAAATCAATGGGTAAAAGAAGCAAAAGCAAAAATTGAAAAAGATCATCCTGAATGGGAAATTGTTACAACTCAGTTTGGATATAACGATGCTATTAAATCATTACAAACTGCTGAAGGTATTTTAAAAGCGTATCCTGATTTAGATGCAATTATTGCACCAGATGCAAATGCACTTCCAGCAGCAGCTCAAGCTACAGAAAATTTAAAACGTCAAGGAACCGTTATCGTTGGGTTCAGCACACCAAACGTAATGAGACCATATGTAAAAAGAGGTACTGTTAATCAATTTGGTTTATGGGATGTTGTGAAACAAGGAAAATTATCGGTAGCGATCTCCAATGAACTATTAAAAGGAAAAACTCTTAATATTGGAGATAAATTAACTGTAGAAGGAATTGGTGAAGTTGAAATATCTCCGAATAAAGTTCAAGGGTATGACTATGAAGCCAAAGATAATGGTATTGTTTTATTACCTGAAAGAGTAATTTTTACTAAAGATAACATTGATAATTACGATTTTTAATTAAGGAGGAAAAAATGGCTGATTTAGATGATATCAGAGATGGAAAAGATTTTGGATTAGGTGTACCACAAATAAATAAACCATTTTATTTAAAAGGTTCTGGTGCCCTAGATTGGGGAATGCAATCTCGCCTAGCAAATATATTTAATCCTAAAACAGGAAAAACAATTATGCTTGCGTTTGATCATGGATATTTTCAAGGCCCAACTACAGGGCTTGAGCGTATTGATATTAATATAGCTCCATTATTTGAATATACAGATGTACTAATGTGTACAAGAGGAATTTTACGCAGCGTTGTTCCACCTGATACTCGAAAACCAATCGCATTAAGAGCATCTGGAGCAAATTCTATCTTAACCGAACTTTCAAATGAAGCTGTTGCGGTGAGTATAGAAGATGCTCTTCGCTTAAATGTTTCTGCTATGGCCGCACAGGTATATATCGGTTCAGAATATGAACATCAATCAATTAAAAATATAATCCAGCTAGTCGATCAAGGTAGTCGATATGGTATGCCTGTTATGGCTGTTACTGGTGTTGGAAAAGATATGGCTCGAGATCAAAGATATTTTTCTTTATCTACTCGTATCGCAGCAGAAATGGGGGCTCATATTATTAAAACATATTATGTTGATAAAGGATTTGAGCGTATTACTGCAGGTTGTCCAGTTCCAATCGTTATTGCTGGAGGAAAAAAACTTCCAGAAAAAGATGCTTTGGAAATGTGCTATAGAGCAATCGATCAAGGTGCATTAGGTGTTGATATGGGAAGAAATATTTTCCAATCCGATTCACCTATTGCAATGCTTAAAGCAGTTCAAGCTGTTGTTCATGGTGGAGAAACAGCTGAAAAAGCCTATGAATTATATTTAAACGAAAAAAATAGTTAATAATCATTTGGGCTAGACTACTAGCCCAAAACTTATTTAGGAGAAAATGGTTATGTATGCAATGCTGGTTGAAATCAATATAAAAGAAGGAAAAGAAAAAGAATTTCTAGAGGTTTTTGAACGAAATCACATTGGAACTCGTGAAGAACCGGGGAATCTACGTTTTGATGTATTAAGAGATCCTAAAATAAGAACTCGTTTTTATGCTTATGAAGTATATGAAAATGAAGATGCATTGGAAGCACATAGACAAACAGCACATTATCATAGATGTGTCAAAGAATTAGAAAATATTATGTCTGAACCAAGATCTAAAATTGTATTTGAATGGGTTTTACCAGTAAGCTATGAATAAAAAAGAACAAAAAAATAATTTAATAAATACATTAAAACAACAATATTTAAGTGTAGGTATTCTTTCATCAAATTGGTTTGTTTTTAAACAGCAATTAGATATTTTAAGTGATAAGAATATTAATATATTACATTTTGATATAGCAGATGGGAATTTTAGTCCATTATTTACTGTTGGTCCTATGGCTATTAAACAATTTAACGATCATTTTTTTAAAGATGTTCATTTAATGGTTAAAGATCAACAGACTTTTGCTAAATCCTGCGTTGAAAACGGTGCTAATTTAGTTACATTGCAAGTTGAACAACAAGAAGGGCTTTCTGATACAATAGAATGGCTATCTCAGCAACAAAACCTATATTTAGGAAAGAATGAACCTGTATTAATTGGATTAAGTATCTGTCCAAAAACAGATATTAATCTATTATCGTGTTATGTTGAAAAAGTTGATGTATTTCAAATATTAACATTGGACCCTAGAACAGGGGAAAAATATTCTAAAGAGTATATTGAAAATAGGGTTTCCTTGTTAAATCAACTACTAGGAAAAGATCGTATATTAAAGTTAATAAATATTGATGGTTCAATGAATTTAGATTTGGCACAATATTTGAATAGAAATCAATCTATAGATTGGTTTGTTTCGGGTAGTGCTTTATTTTCTGAAGACTTACATAACTCATTATGCAAATGGGAAATTCTGAAATATTAATAATGATGTGTGGAAGATCAAGTCTGATCTTCTACGCTAAAACGAGATATACATCACAGAATTGAACATATATTTGTTATATTCTTTGAATATTATTTTATTCAAAGGAGACAATCTATGTTTAAACAACTTCAACAAGTCGGAAAGGCTTTTATGCTACCGATTGCAATTTTACCTGCTGCAGGTTTATTGCTTGGGATTGGTGGTGCGTTATCCAACAAGGCAACCGTACAAGCCTATCCTGTATTGGATAACCCTGCATTGCAAGGTATTTTCCAAATTATGTCGGCAGCAGGCAGTGTGGTTTTTGCTAACTTAGCTTTACTGCTCTGTATTGGTTTAGGTATTGGGCTTGCGAAGCGAGATAAAGGCGTTGCTGCTTTAGCCGCAGTTGTTGGTTATTTGATTATGACAGGCACTATTGCTGCCTTAATTCCAATTTTCTCACCTGAAACAAAAGGGATTGATACAGGCGTTATCGGCTCTTTAGTAATGGGGCTAATTACCGTTAAGCTACATAATAAATACCACAATATTCAGTTGCCACAGATTTTAGGGTTCTTTGGTGGTTCTCGCTTTGTACCGATTGTTACTGCATTTGTGGCGATTTTTGTAGGTGCAGTATTCTTTTTAATTTGGCCGACTTTCCAAAACTGGCTAGTTTCCGCAGGTAAAGGCATTGCGTCAATGGGGGAAATAGGCACATTTTTCTATGGTTTCCTAATGCGTTTAAGCGGTGCTGTTGGCTTACACCATATGATTTACCCACTATTTTGGTACACTGAATTAGGTGGAACAGAAGTCGTAAACGGTGAAACCATTATTGGTGCACAAAAAATCTTCTTCGCTCAATTAGCCGATCCTAATCATCAAGGGTTATTTACCGAAGGAACTCGTTTCTTTGCAGGTCGATTTGATACGATGATGTTTGGTTTACCTGCTGCTTGTTTAGCGATGTATCACGCCGTACCGAAGGCTCGCCGTAAATTGATTGGTGGATTATTCTTAGGAGCCGCACTTACGTCATTTATTACGGGAATTACAGAACCTATCGAGTTTATGTTCTTATTCGTGGCTCCTTGGTTATATGTCTTCCACGCATTTTTAGATGGTGTATCTTTCTATATTGCGGATTTCCTAAATGTATCTATCGGAAATACCTTCTCAGGTGGTTTTATTGACTTCTTATTGTTTGGAATTTTACAAGGTAATGAAAATACCCACTGGATTCGTGTCGTCCTAGTTGGTTTACCTTGGGCTGCCTTGTATTACTTCTCTTTCCTATTCTTAATTCGTAAGTTCAATGTAATGACTCCTGGAAGAGCGGAAGACCAAGAAGAAGTTGTAGAACAACAAACCACTTCCTTAACTGAAAATGCACATCATATTATTGAAGCACTAGGTACGGCGAGCAATATTGAAAATGTTGATGCTTGTATTACTCGTTTGCGTGTTGCTGTTAAAGATGTAAAAGCAGTCAATAAATCTCGTTTAAAAGCTTTAGGGGCGATAGATGTTCTTGAAGTAGGCGGTGGTGTACAGGCGGTCTTTGGTGCAAAAGCCGTTTTATATAAAAGTGAAGTTAATCAGATTTTAGGGAAAGAAGATTAAAATAAGTACATATGTAATAGATAGAATAACCGCTTGGTTAGACAGTTGAACTGATTAGCCAAGCGGTTATTTTTAGGGCTATGCCATTGTCAATAAATTACTACTTCGCCAATAAATCTTCACGTTCACCATATACTGGCACTAAGGTTTTTTGGTATGCAGCTTTGATTTTACCGTTTGCTTTTAGCTCCGCAATCTCTTTATTGATAAAGTCTAATAATGCTTTATCACCTTTTTGTACGGCTGGGGCGATATTTTCTTGTGGACCTAAACTACCGATCGCAACGTCAAAATTCGGATTTTCTTTTGCCCACGCCCAGAGTAATGCATTATCGTGTGCGAGAGCAACACCACGTCCGTCTTTTAATGCATCAAAAGTTTCAGTATTTTGATCGAATTTGAGTAAGTTAATTTCAGGGTGATTCTTAGTAAAATAGGTATCTGCAGTTGTACCTTTATTTACCAATAAGGTTTTCCCTTTTAATTGAGCAATATCCGTAATTGGTGCATCTTTTGGTGAAGCGACGCCAAGTGCAACCACCATATAAGGTGAAGCAAAATCGACGACCTCTTCACGAGCTGGGGTTTGGGTGAAGTTTGCTAAAATTAAATCTACTTTATTCGATTTTAAATACTCCACACGGTTTGCGGCTTCAGTTAAAACAAATTCCACCTTATCTGGACTACCTAATAAATCATTCGCAATTTCTTTAGCGATTTCAATATCAAAGCCTTGATTTTTACCATTAGCATCAACGTAACCAAATGGCGGTTTATCACCAAATACACCGATACGAATGACGCCTTTTTCTTTAATTTGAGCAACGCTATCTTTGGCTGGGGCATTTGAGCTAGTGCTTGCGTTATCACAGGCGGTCAGTGCAAAGGCTGCAACTGCCGTTGCCAATAATGTTTTGAATGTTGTGCTAAATGTCATATTAAACTCCTTAAATGATTATTTTTATAAGTAAGCGGTATGATTTTGTAAATTTTTCACAAAAACTTACCGCTTGGGTGTTTGTTAGTAATCCATTCCACGCAGAAACTGTTTCGCTCTTTCTGTTTGTGGTTGATGAAAAAATTGGTGAGGTTCACTTTCTTCGATAATAACCCCTTTATCCATAAAGATAATGCGATCGGCAACTTTCTCTGCAAAGCTCATTTCGTGAGTTACTATAAGCATTGACATCCCTTCGTTAGCAAGTTCCAGTACTACATCTAATACTTCTCTAACCATTTCAGGATCAAGTGCTGCCGTAATTTCATCCAATAGAATCACATCAGGGTTCATACAAAGTGTGCGTACAATCGCAATACGTTGTTTTTGTCCGCCTGAAAGTTCTCGTGGAAAAGCCGTTTTACGATCAAGTAACCCAACTCGAGCCAATAATGTTTCCGCTTGTTTTTCTGCTTCAGCACGATTTCGTTTTTGTGCTTTCACTGGACCGAGTAGAATATTCTCGATAACGTTCAAATGTGCAAAAAGTTCGTAGCTCTGAAAGACCATCCCAACTTTTTGTCTTGCTTGTTCCCATTTTATATCCTTACCTAATTCACCCACACTTTTGATAGTGATGGTGCCACCTTGTTTTTCTTCCAATCCATTGATACAGCGAAGTAGCGTACTTTTCCCACAACCAGAAGGCCCTAAGATTACTACCACTTCACCTTTGTGAAGTGATAAGTTGAGGTCTGGTATTGCTACGGTTTCACCGTAGGTTTTGCGTAAATTTTGGATTGAAAGTAATGGCATAGGGGAAACATCTCTGTAAAACAATGAGGCTATTTTTCAAAAATTGATGACAAAATCAAAGATTAAGGAGCTATTTTTTATAACCTATAGTTATAAAATTGGTGGGTTTTATCCCACCATAGACAAGAACTGTTTAAAAATCAGCTTGCCAACGTCTTTCTAAACGGGAGGCGAAAAGTGAAAGAGGATAACAGATTAAAAAATATAGAACAAAAATTAGCCCATAAACAAAGAAAGAAGCACTCGGGTTAGTTAATAAGGCGTTTTCAATAATTTGCTGTCCGATTTTAACTACTTCAATTACACCGATTAAAGCAGCAAGTGAGCTGGTTTTTATCATTCGGGTAAATAGGTTGATTACACCGGGTAAAACACGTTTAGTCCCTTGTGGTAATTCTATATACCAAAATATTTGTAGTGGCGTTAGCCCTAAAGATTTGGCTGACTCTATTTGATGCTTTTCGATGGAAGTTAATGCGCCACGAACAAGATCTCCCATTTCTGCGGTTCCCCATAGCACAAATACCCAAACACAAACCCAAAAGCCACTAATATGAATATTAAACCAAATAGAAAGCCCAAAGTAGAGCATAAATAACCAAACGAGAATAGGCACTATCCGAATCGTTTCAAGATAAATACGGCAAAAGAGCTGTAGAGCTGTATTTTTTATCCGCATCAATAAACCAAAAACAGTACCGAGTATGAGTGAAATAGCAACAGAGATAAAAGATATTTGAGCCGTTATCCATAGCCCTTGTGCTAATCGGCGCGCATTCTCACCTTCAAATAACCAATCAAATCCCATATTTTGCTCTCCGTACTCGATTTTCTGCATAACGTGCTAATAGTGAAATCGGTAATAAAATAACTAAGTAGCTGATAAATAAGAGGAATAATGCCTCGTTTGTTTTATAATCCATTCCAATAATATCTTTAGTAACAAACATTAGCTCTGCTACCGCCACTGCACTAATTACCGATGATTCTTTGATTAAAAAGAGAATATTTGCACCTAATGCAGGAATTGCAATTGCCCAAGCTTGTGGAAAAATAACATAGCCAAAAATTTGGTAGCGAGTGAGTCCTATTGATTTTGCCGCTTCAATTTGTCCTTTAGGAATCGCTAATAAACCTGCTCGTAATGCTTCAGCCATATAGCTTCCACCCAAAAAAGTTAAAGCTATAATGCCACAGGTAAAGCCATCCCAATGAACGCCAATTTTAGGTAAGCCATAGTAAAGAAAGAATAGCTGGATAAGTAATGGCGTATTACGAGATAGCTCAATATAACTACGAGCAATAAGGTAAAACGGTTTAATTTGATATGCAGTTACAACTGCTACGGCAATACCGAGGAGCAAGGATAAAAAAATCCCCCAAAATGAGAGCTGTAAAGTAATAAATGCTGCGTCAATAAAACGTGGAATAGCATCAAAAACGTAAGACCAATTCATATCATAATTAAATTGAAAATAATGAAAGGGAATTTTGTGCGGTTGTTATAAAAAATGAAAGTTTAATATGATATTTTTTATAACCATAAAGAATAAAAACCGCAATATTGCTATATTACGGTTTTTATCACAGTAAAGTGATTAACGGAATGGTTGATCTAAAGGCGCTTCAGGATCTGGTTGTTTCGTAATACGATTGCGTAAATCACGACGAATAACTTCAATCGTCCAGAACCAAAAAATATGACCAACTAACTCAGAAATATGTTCATAAAGTGGCCATTCTGCAACAGGTGGTGTTAAACCGAGTGCAGGGAAAGTAATGTAGTGAACACAGATATTCGCAATAATACCCGCTCCAATACCTTGCCAAAATTTAATTTTCGGGAAAATTTCCGCTACAACACAGTAACCGATAGCAAAAACTAGCGAGAAAATCATATGAGTTACACCGATCCAGTTAAATGCGTGGTCGGCAAACATAAATGCCGCTTCAGTTGGATCAATTCCAATATAATCACGCAAGAAAACGTGCGGTGGATTTAGGAATGCACGAGAGCAAACCTCAAGAGCCTGTGATGGATCTTTACACGCTGCGGTAAAAAGATCTAACGGACTTCGTGGTGGGAATGGGTGTTCCGCACCCCATTTTACAAATGCAGAGATAATACCTGCGATAATACCAATGAAAACGGCTAACCCATAACGACGACGGGCTGGGTTTGTTTGTTGAAATAAGCTCATATATTGCTCTCCGATTAAAAAATAATTTATTTTATTGTTTGAATTATTTATCAAAACATTCTCTATTCTACAAAAAACTTCTAGTTATTGAGTAATAGATAGCTCATTGATTGATGTAAATCAAATTGAATAAATAACAAGCGGTCTGTATTTACAAAAATTTTACAAGTAAATACTTAATGCAAGAACAATTGACAATTAATTTTGAATATGTAACCATTCCATTTGGCTTACTATTGAGAATTGTTTTCAATAGTAAAAATAAGTGTAAAAAGTTATTATCTAAGGAATGCATATGGCAAAATTTAAACTACTCCCTGTATCTGCTATGGTGTTAAGTGCATTAGCTACAGGTTCTGCATTTGCAGAAAATAAAGATACAGCAACGCTTGATGTGATCAATGTTACTGATAACCAAGGTTTGAAAGTTCAAACCAATGTGGTTACTACGCAGAAAAAAGATGAAAGTGTTCAAACGGATTTGCGTGGGTTACTTAAAAATGAGCCAGCGATTAGTATTGGTGGTGGTAATGGTACTTCTCAATATTTATATATTCGTGGTATGGGTCAAAATTCTATTGATGTTAAAGTCGATAATGCTTATTCAGATAGCCAAATTCACTACCACCAAGGCCGCCATATGCTAGACCCAGCATTAGTAAAAATTGTTTCTGTACAAAAAGGGGCAGGCAGTGCTTCAGCTGGTATCGGTCAAACTAACGGTGCGGTAATTGCAAAAACCTTAGATGCGTTAGATTTATTAAAAAATAGCGACAAAAATGTCGGTGCAAAATTAGGTGCAGGATTTAGCACTAACCACGCTCATAATTTTAATGCAACCTTATTCGGTAAAGGTGATATTTTTGATGTTTTAGTGTCAGGCAATCTTGTTAAAGAGAGTAACTACGAAGGTGGTAAAGGCTATGTAAGCAACTTTAATACTAAACGTGTACCGTTTAGTGGGCTAGATAAAGTAAGCTATCTAGCAAAAGTAGGAGCAACTGTTGGCGATCACCGTTTTGTGTTAAGTCGTATGAATGAACAACACGAAGGTGAGCGTTTAGTTCGTGAGGAATTTGATGCTGCACCAGTAGGTACACCAGGTAGTCGATTAACGCTTGATCGTCAAGCTCCAGCAGATCGTAAGATGAGAGTAACAAATACGAACTTGGAGTGGACAGGTAAAAACTTAGGTTTTGCCCAAGAAGTAACAGCTAACGTATATCAATTAGTTCATAGTCGTTGGTCTGAGAGCGATAAAGGTAATGGCTATGCAGGTGGAAATAAAAATCCAGGAGCCACTAAAAATAGAGTAGTAACCACTGGTGGTAATATCAACTTTGATTCTGCTGTTCACGAAAATGTATTATTAAAATATGGTGTGAATTATCGTCATCAAGAAGTTAAGCCACACACTAAATTCAATGCAAATTTAGTCAATCAGGAAAAGAAAGATACTGGATTATATGTAGAAGCTATAACCGCTCCTGTTGATAAAATTACTTTCACTGCTGGTGTACGTTACGACCACTTCAATTTTAAAGCAATGGACGGTAAAAAACGTAGCGATGGTGCATTTAACCCAAGTGTAGGTTTAATTTATGAACCAATCCAATATTTAAGCCTCAGTGCGAGCCATAACTACGCAACTCGTAGCCCACGTATGCACGATGCGATTATGTCTCACGGTAACCGTGGTGTAGTGACTATTGGCGACAATACCAAAGCAGAGCAAGCTCGTAATACTGAAATCGGTTTCAACTATAATGATGGTACATTCAGCTTTGATGGTAGTTACTTCTGGCAAAATATCAAAGATGCGTTAGGTACAACTAATGGTCGTGATAACCACGGTAATGCTGCACAAGCTATTGTAAATGCAGGTAAGATTAAAAATAGTGGCTATGAGTTAAATGCAGGCTATCATAATAACGGTTTTACTGCGCGTATAGGTGTTGCACATAGCAAACCTCGTTTCCATTCTCAAACTAGATGGCAGACAAATAATCAAGGGCGACTTGAAGAAGTTAGCTTATTAAGCGGCAATCCAGAATACGCATCAGCAATTGGTCGTACTTGGACAGCTTCTCTAAGCTACCGCTTTGCACAACCAAATGTAGAAGTGGGTGTACACCACCGTATCGTAGAAAAAGTCAAAGCATCTGATAACTACTTTATTACTGGGGGTACATTAAAAACTGGTGCTACTAGTGGCAAAGACGGCTATAACGTAACCGATATTACCCTTAACTGGAAACCATTCAATAACGATAGTATGAATGTAAACTTCGCAGTTGATAACGTAGCAAACAAACTATACAAAGCTCACAGCCAACGTGGTGCATTCCCAGGTCGTGGTCGTGAATATCGTGTAGGGGTAAATTATACTTTCTAATTTCATTTTAGTGTTCACCTAGTAATAACGCCCGATTTATCGGGCGTTATTACTAATACTCCTATTTTCTAGAATAGTGTACACTTACCAACCTTTATTTGGTTCCTGCAAACCCAATAGATGCTTCAGCATCTTCAGCTTTCCAATCTTCTTTTAGAGTAAATACCGTTCCGCTAATTTCTTCTGCATTTGGACCGAAGAACTGCAAATGGTAACTTTTAACAGTTTTATCGTCAGTTGCTTTTTCTGCTTTCGCTGTGCCAAAAATACCTAATTGGTTTTCTTTAAAGTATTCTGTGATGTATTTATGTTTATTTTCTGTTGTTGTGGTGATGTCGCCTTTTTCTAAATTAATTTTTCCAACATTGTCAATTCCTGTAATTTCACCATATCCTTGCTTTTTATCAAAATCAACGTGATAAACTAGATTTCCTTGCTGATCTTTGTCAAAAGCAATTCCATTGTACTTAACGCTTCCTAATTTAGGTAATTCATTCTCTTTGGTGTTATAACCAACCACATCTTCTATTTCAAAAACCTTAGTCTCGGTCATAATATTTCTATTTTGGTCTCGTACAGATGCCGCAGTTTCGAGATTTCCAACAATTGCAGAATATTGCTGATTATAAACTCGCCAAAATCCCTTTTCATTCCAATGCTCGTTTTCAATATTAAAAGATTCTTCCCAATTTTCTTGCGAAAGTTTGTAACGTGGGAATAAATCAAGTTCAATATCGTTGTGACCATAATCTTTACCAAGAATAATAAACTTATGATTTTTCACTGGTTTTTCATCAATTGAAATGGTAGCAGTGGATGTTTTCTTTTCGACCTTAATATTTTCTCCTAATTTATCTAGTGTACCTAATTGTGGAGCAGAAGATGCTTGTGAAGAAGTAGCAGAGTTGTTATTCGGTGAATTATTTAAAGTAGATGTATTTGATGATATGTTATTTTTCTCCATATTTGATGATGCTGGCGAACCATTAGACCCTGAACTACAAGCTGTTACTGATAGTATTGTTAAACTTAATAGAGATAATGAGATTGATGTTTTCATAAAATTTGCTCCAAGTTAGAAAATATAGCGGTAGTCCATCATATACCAACTAACCGTCTATAAGCAAACTAATGCAAACGTTTGCGTAATGGGGTATAATCACGCCAATTTTCTTACATTTTTATGGAACTTCAGCAATGACTGTACAAACTTTTCGTGGCTCTCCAGCCCTATCAGAATTTCGTTTAAATCAACTTTCTCAAAAATTCCAACAACAGCAATTACCTGTTAAGTCCGTTTATGCGGAATATTTGCATTTTGTTGAGCTAAACGCACCGCTTACAGATGCAGAAACAGTCAAAATTCAAGAATTATTACATTACGGTCCAACGCTTGCAGAGCACGAGCCAGTTGGTTTTTGTTTAATTGTTACACCTCGTGTGGGGACAATTTCATCTTGGTCTTCAAAAGCCACAGATATTGCCCATAACTGCGGTTTAAAAGCAGTAGATCGTATTGAGCGTGGTTTAGCCTACTATTTTGAGTTTAGTTCAGAGCCAACAGCAGAGCAGATCGACACCTTAAAAGGCTTACTACACGACCGTATGTTAGAGACGGTATTAGACAACGTAGAACAAGGTGCAACATTATTTACTCAGCACGAGCCAAAACCCTTTACTACTGTTGATATTTTAGCAGGCGGTCGTAAAGCCCTAGAAGAAGCGAATATCAATTTAGGTTTAGCGTTAGCCGAAGATGAAATTGATTATTTGGTGGAGAATTTTACCGCACTTGGTCGTAACCCGAATGATATTGAGCTATATATGTTTGCTCAAGCGAACTCAGAGCATTGTCGCCATAAAATCTTTAATGCGGATTGGACAATTGACGGTCAAAAACAAGAAAAATCATTATTCAAAATGATCAAAAACACCTTCGAGAAAACCCCAGATTATGTGCTTTCTGCGTATAAAGATAATGCGGCGGTAATGGAAGGTTCAACGGTTGGACGTTTCTTCCCTGATCAAGACGGACAATACCGTTATCACAATGAAGATGCTCATATTTTAATGAAAGTGGAAACACACAACCACCCAACAGCAATTTCACCTTTCCCTGGGGCTGCAACAGGCTCGGGCGGTGAAATTCGTGATGAAGGGGCAACAGGTCGTGGTGCAAAACCAAAAGCAGGCTTAACTGGCTTTTCGGTCTCTAACTTGGTGATCCCAAACTTTGAACAACCTTGGGAAAATCCACTCTCAAAACCAAACCGTATTGCGTCTGCATTAGATATTATGATTGAAGGTCCACTTGGTGGTGCGGCATTTAACAATGAATTTGGTCGTCCTGCATTACTTGGCTACTTCCGTACTTATGAAGAAAAAGTGAACAGCTTTGGTGGCATCGAGACGCGTGGCTACCATAAACCGATTATGCTTGCAGGCGGTATTGGTAACATTCGTGCGGAACACGTTCAAAAAGGGGAAATCCCAGTTGGTGCGAAGCTAATCGTGCTTGGTGGCCCCGCGATGAATATCGGCTTAGGCGGCGGTGCGGCATCATCAATGGCATCAGGTAAATCCAAAGAAGATTTAGATTTCGCTTCAGTTCAACGTGAAAATCCTGAAATGGAACGCCGTTGCCAAGAAGTGATCGACCGTTGTTGGCAACTTGGCGAAGATAACCCAATCCTATTTATTCACGATGTGGGTGCAGGCGGTTTATCGAATGCAATGCCTGAATTAGTCCACGATGGCGAGCGTGGCGGTAAATTTGATCTACGTTCTATCCTGTGTGATGAAAAAGGAATGTCGCCATTAGAAATTTGGTGTAACGAATCACAAGAACGCTATGTATTAGCGGTTGCACCTGAAAAACTCGAATTATTTACCGCACTTTGCGAGCGTGAGCGTGCACCTTTTGCGGTTATCGGTGAAGCAACCGAAGAAAAACACTTAACCCTTGCAGATAGCCATTTTGAGAATAAGCCGATTGACTTGCCAATGAATGTATTACTTGGCAAAACACCAAAAATGCACCGCCAAGTTTCGTCAAAAACTGTGGAAAACCCACCGCTTGCACAAGATGATATTCAACTAAAAGAGGCATTCCATCGTGTATTACGTTTGCCTGTGGTTGCGGAAAAAACATTCTTAATCACCATTGGCGACCGCTCTATAACAGCAATGGTTGCTCGTGATCAGATGGTCGGTCCTTGGCAAATTCCAGTGGCAGACTGTGCCGTCACTACTGCAAGTTTAGACAGCTACCACGGTGAAGCAATGTCAATGGGTGAACGTGCACCTGTTGCATTATTAGATTTTGGGGCATCTGCTCGCTTGGCTGTCGCTGAAAGCATTACCAACATTGCAGCAACAGATATCGGTGATATTAAACGCATTAAACTTTCTGCAAACTGGATGTCGGCGGCAGGTCATACGGGCGAAGATGCGGGCTTATATGAAGCGGTAAAAGCAGTGGGTGAAGAGCTTTGTCCTGCGTTAGGCATTACGATTCCTGTGGGTAAAGACTCAATGTCAATGCGTACCACTTGGGAAGAAAATGGCGAACAAAAAGCCGTTACCGCACCGCTTTCACTGGTTATTTCAGCCTTTGCTCGTGTCGAAGATGTGCGTAAAACGGTTACGCCACAACTGCGTACCGATAAAGGAGCCACTCGCTTATTATTGATTGACTTAGGCGAAGGAAACAATCGCTTAGGTGCAACAGCACTGGCACAAGTTTACAAACAACTAGGCGACAAACCTGCTGATGTGGTCAATGTTGCAACCTTGAAAAACTTCTTCAATGCAATGCAAGCACTTGTTTCTGAAAGGAAATTACTTGCTTACCACGACCGTTCAGACGGTGGTTTAATTACGACCTTAGCGGAAATGGCATTCGCAGGTAACTGTGGTGTAGAAGTTGATATCAGTGCCTTAGGTGATAACGATTTAGCGGTATTATTTAACGAAGAACTTGGTGCAGTAATCCAAATTGCTGACAGCGACTTTGCCAAAGTGCGTGAAATTCTCCAAGCACACAACTTACTCAATATCACTAAAGAATTAGGGGCAGTGGTAGCTGAAGACCGTTTCGACATCAGTCGTGGTACACGCAAATTACTCAGCGAAAAACGTTCTGAATTGCGTGGAATTTGGGCAGAATTAACCCATCAAATGCAACGTTTGCGTGATAACCCTGAATGTGCAGATCAAGAATTTGAGACGAAAAAAGACCCGAATAACAAAGGGTTATCAGTTCACTTAACCTACGATATCAACGAAGATATTACCGCACCTTATATCAATAAAGGGGTAAAACCAACCATCGCAATCTTGCGTGAACAAGGTGTAAACAGCCATTACGAAATGGCGGCAGCTTTTGACAGAGCAGGATTTAACAGTATTGACGTACATATGAGCGATCTGATGAGCGGACGCAGAAACTTAAAAGATTTCAATGCGTTAGTGGCTTGTGGTGGATTCTCTTATGGCGACGTATTAGGTGCAGGTGGCGGTTGGGCGAAATCGATCTTATTCAACCCAATGTTGCGTGATCAATTCAGTCAATTCTTCGCAAACCCAAATACCTTAACTCTTGGTGTATGTAACGGTTGTCAAATGGTGTCCAACCTAGCGGAAATCATTCCGGGTACAGAAAACTGGCCACGTTTCGTACGTAACAAATCCGAACGCTATGAAGCACGAGTTGGCTTAGTTCGTATTAACGACACCAACAACCACTGGTTCGCAGGAATGGCTGGCTCGCATATGCCGATTGCTGTTGCTCACGGCGAAGGGTTGGCGGAATTCAAGCGGGCAGATCAGCTCAATAATTTGCAAGCACAAAACCTCGTGATTGCCCAATACATCGACAACAACCTACAACCGACCGAAGTGTACCCAGCCAACCCGAACGGCTCGGCTCAAGGTATCACTGCAATCGGTAACACAGACGGACGTGTTGCGATTATGATGCCTCACCCAGAGCGTGTATTCCGCACCGTCAGCAACTCTTGGCACCCAGAAGACTGGAGCGAAGACGGCGCGTGGATGAGATTGTTTAGGAATGCGAGGGTTTCATTAAAATAATCTAAGTTAGAAATGATAGCACTTGTCTCTGATGAGTGCTTTTTTATTATACTTTTTATTATCCTGCTCAAGACTGTTCGTCTAATAGGTAAGACCCCTGCCCTTTATATTTATTTTTTCAATATTGCAGGAAATGTTGGTTCGAATCCCTTCACAGTCAAAAGAGTATCTATGAATAGCGAAAACAATTGTAACAAAAGCCCTTTCTTAAAATATTTCCTTGACGAAATTGGAAAATCAGTGATTTCAATAAATACAATTTACGTCGGGCTTGAAGGCGTATCCAATCGTAAAGTTGAGAAACCTGATTCATTATCTATATATTGGAATCCAAAAGACTTAAAAAAAGCTTCTGAGGATGCAAAGTATTATATTTTCCATTCATCCCTTGTATATATACAAACATTGATATTATCTTATTTTAAATCGGTTAATAAAATATCTAAGATTTATAAAGAATCAAGCTCTGATGCGAAAGATAAGATAAAAGATATTTTTATATTTGTAAAAGAGAAGGATAAGAGTAATGAATTAGAAGTATATTGGGAAAAAATTTTAATATTACTTGTTGACTGGAGGAATAAGATTGTACATCAGAAGAATGACCACAAGATAGATCTCGATCTTTTTTCAGAAAAAGAATGCTCAAAAATAAAAGAAAAACATGCAAACATTGATATAAAAAAAACAATTCAACACTATAATGCTAATAAGATTACTCTCAAAGATATTACAACAATAATTTCTATATCAATTAATAGTGTTAGAACAATAGATAAGATTATATTTTCTGAAGTTTTTTCTGATATTAATAATTTAATAAATTTCATTGAGGAAGAAAATTTAAAGTTACTATTGAGGATACTATCTACTAGTTCAGTAGAAAAAAAATTAAGTAAGTTTAATAATTTTATGCAACGTAATTATAGAATCAAGATTAGTCCTGATAAAATTAATTTGGAAATTTTAAAACAATCTATATCAAAAAAGTTAGCCAAATAAAATTTATTATCTATAGATGCGCCCCCGATGGCGCTCGTGTCCACACCACAACTGTTCGAAACCTTAAAAAGTAGTAAACTATCGGCATATTGACTAATGACAATGGGTATAAAAAATGAAACTGAGAGAAATCTTAAGCTATGTGCCACGAGAAAAACTGGTTGAATTTGGGCTGGAATATAAAGTCGATAGACAGGTAAAAAACTGCGTGGTGAAGTGATGTTCTATTTATTACTCTTTTCATCTTTAAATGTAAGAGAAAATAGCCTAAGAACATTAGAACAATTTTATAGTTCAGCCACTTTTACAGGATTATTTGATAAAAAAATAGAAAAAGCAAAATATAATTCAATCAGTGATAGGTTAAGAACTATTAATGTGAATTATTTTAAAGCTATTTTTGAAAGTGTATTTGAAAAATACGCCAGTAAATATTTAAGTAAGAAAGATAATATCATTGCATTTGATTCAACAACAGTGATTTTATCCAGTAAATTACTAAAAGAAGGCATTAAAGTAGGAAGTAGTGACAATGTAAAGGGCGTTAAATATAGTGTTGCCTTTTCAGGCGTACCCGTTATGTCAAAATTATTTCGAGAGCGTGTTTATGCTTCAGAAGATATTGCCTTAAAAGAATTAATTTTAGATTCTCCTTTAAGTAAAGAGAATATTTTGTTATTTGATATGGGGATACAGTCACGAGCGAGCTTTGATGAGTTTAGTGATAAAGGCTTAAATTTTATTACTCGAGCCAGAAATGAGGTGAGATACCTTGAGCAAAGTAGTGCTCCTGATTCAATAGGTCAAGAAAATGAGACATTAATCATTGAGAGTGATTTAATGGTAAAGTTATTTAATAAAAAGAATAAAGAAACACAACATACTTTACGATTAATTAAGTGTAGATTAAAGCAAGAAGAAAAAAGTCTTTATTTTCTTACAAATAATAAGACATACAGTGCATTATAAATTGCAGAACTATATAAGAAACGTTGGGAAATTGAGGTTTTCTTTACGTTTTTGAAACAATATTTAAATTTTAGTCATTTATTATCTCGCCACTATAATGGAATGCAAGTTGAAATGTATATGGCATTAATTTTGGCGATATTAATATTAGTTTATAAAAAGGAAAATAATTTATCTGGTTATAAGATTCCGAAATTAAAAATGGCGTTAGAATTAGAAAGTTTATTAATAAAAGAAGTGGTTATTATTTGTGGCGGAGACCCAAACAGAGTTGATGATGTTTGGGTTCCGAGTTAGGGTTTCGAACAGTTGTGGTCACAGACGAGCCAGATTATTGACAAAGTCTTTTTTCATTCGGACGCCCAGCGTGGCGCCCCTACAAGGAAAGTTATAACCAATTGAAAAATAACAGATTTTATTTTGTTGTGTAGGGACGCCACGCTGGCGTCCGTTTATTGAATACAACAAATTGGGGGGTTGT